>NZ_JAUBQB010000113.1:0-13992 GCF_036701035.1 Microcoleus sp. Pol7_B2
AGGTACTGGAATAATAATGAATCCTCCTGTATTTATTGTTTTAAGCACTGCATAGCTCTTAACTGAACCGTATTGGGTAATAACTTAGTAACAACTTCTTCGGCGACGCTGGCGATAGTTTTATCTGTATCAAAAGCGATCGCCAGTTTTTTCTATCAGACACCAGCGAGGCATGACTATGACCAACGGCAACGGGTCTAACGGTGACACGTCTAACGGTGATACGCCCCAATCAGATCCAATACAAAAGTTAACGGAATATGTCGAATCTGTGGAGATTTCTCTGGAAATCCAGGAAGATAAAACAGATGCTATTGAAGATCAGGTAGCAAGTCTTACCGAGCAGCTAACCGAGTTGAAACAACAAGTGAAAGACATATATGGAGATGAAGACGACTGGCAACGTATGTCAAAGACTTGACGGACTTATCGCACGCCGTCAGGCTAAAAACCGATTGCAGCGGTCAAAGCTGGAGCGAACCAAGCGCTTGCGAGATGAAGCTGCCTTGGACAGACCTTTTAGAAAGTCCCCAATGCTAGACTTCGTTGATGATTTGGTACACCGTCCGCCGAACCAAGAGCAGATGCGCCAGCTTAAGGAATTGCTAAAAGAAGAACAGAAGGCGATCGCTCAACTGATTGCCCTAATTGACCAACACCTAGATTGATTTACTTCCCTGATTGAAGCCGAGGTGATTCTTCAAAGATGTTATGAGGCGGTCAATAGACACGCCTCTTCATCTTTTTAAGGGCGCGAACCTGAAAGTTATCAAATATTATAAAGATTATCAGTATTTTCCCCTCAATGGAAACCACCGAGCTCTCTTGAGATTGCCTAGCCGCTCTCAAATTAATGAAGCGGATGGCAGCGGATTCGGCTCAAATCAATTGTCCCGTCCCTATTCCTCAAAAGAAGCGATGAGCTCCCAATCAATACCATCATCAGGGAACAGAGATAACTGCCCAGGTGATACGTTAGACTGACCCCTATTGTGGTACGAAAGATGGCACGCAGTACACAGGGCGACTAAGTTTTCGAGACGATTGTCCTCTGGTATCCGATTGCGGTGGTGCACCGTCAAAGTCAAAGCACACCGTTCGGATTTAGTTAAACCGCTTTGTTTACCGGGTCTGAGGCACTGTTGGCGGCACTTAGCGCAGCGCCACCCCGCATTTTCCTTGATTGATAGCGCAATCTCAGACCAATTATCGGGATACCTCTTTGGTTTAGGCATAATAATTGTAAACGCTCATCTCTCTCTAGTATGGCGAGATATTTTGTTGCCATTACTCAGAATACCGCCTCATCTAGGTCTAAAAGATATCGCATTCGGGGAGGCAAGGGCAGGACAGGGCGGGTTGGGGTTTTGGTTTGGGTTTTTAGTAATGTTAGGGGTGAGGAAGTTCACAGCCTGAGTGCTGCTCACGGCATCTCTTAATCAGGAGGCAAAGGAAATGGATCAGGCAACTTTAAGGCAAATGGCGATGGCTACGTTTTCACAAGTTGGCATTCAATTGGATGAAGCTAACGTCAAGGCGGAGATTGACGATAACTGGTTTCTTGGTGGTCTTGAGCCAACCAATCAACTTTACTTTGTGCATTTGCTAGTTGACGAACAAGGGCGGGAAGAACCGGGGCGACATGGTTGGGTAGAGTTCAATTGGAAACTAGAGGTGCTCCCGTTGGGAGCTGCTGGAACAGGATGAATATGGTAAGCAAGAAATTGCCAGCAGCAATGATGGGATTGAGTACAGTCGCATGAATCCCCCTATCCGTAAGCCCATGCTCATTCGCTATCGGCCGCTCTTACCCCCTGCCAGCACCACATTATAAGTATGGTAGTTAGTGCATATCGCCATGCCCCAGCAAGTCTCCATCAGCCACCATTTCTGAGAGAAATGTCAGGGGATTGCTCATATCAGCAGCGAAACCAAGAATGGCGCGATCTCGATGTTCGTAGATTAAATCTCCCCGAGCATTAAACAAGAAAGTTGCGCCTCGTTGAGTGAGATAAGCAGCATTTGGAACATAGGTTTTCCAATTACTCAGCACTTCTCCCATATTACGCAGCCGCAAAGTTGCCAATTCAAATGGACGCTGGAAACCTTTGCCACCTGCCCACCGGAAAGTGGAGCCTCTGAGGGGTGGAAGAGGGAAAGCCTGAATAATTTCATCATCACCAATTAATTGAGGTGCTCTTGCGTCGCCTCGATATCCTCTCCATACTTCTGCCAGAGTGCCAGGGCTACCAATCCCGGAACACATGAACAATAGATTGAGGTAAGCATTCATAGCAGCCGATAAACCGGGTAGTTTTAACGATAAACCTGGATACAGGTCAAGTTTTTGGTGCAGTTGGGCACTGGGATCTACAAACAAACAGTCGGCAGGAAATCCTGTATAGCCACAGAATCGCTGACCCGATGAGCGTGAGCCAATTCCCACAGCTCGGATTGCTATCCCTTGTGTTTCCAGCCGTTGAGCGTCCCGCTGCAACCACCAAGCATATTCAAGGCTGTCGAAATCTCCCAATTGTGGCAAAAGCAGCACCAATTGCCTCATAGAAGATTCGCAACCGCTCAAGATGGGTAAAACGGCTCCATCACTCACCCGTTGGCGTGAGGTTTGGCTCAAGAGGGTATGGATATTCATCGGCTAATTATCGATTAAGGAATTGGGAAAGTAGAAAATAATCAGTTGTTGGACAGATGGTTTACTCACATCAAATCGGGCGACTACTTTCGGAATTGATGTATCACCTGGTTGAGATGCTTTAACTATTGCGCTTGAGCTGGCAGGGTATGTCTAGCTGTGCTACTTTACCACAGATAAGCTGATGCTGTCGGGCGATCGCCAATCCTCTCTCCGCGAGAGCAGACTCAATGAAATTGGTGCCGACAAGCGTGAAATATTTTGACAGACTAACTGGAATCAGCGCGGGTTCAGGGCATCTGTAGGTAACTTTTCGCTTGGCTTTCCTACATAAAGAATACCGAGAGCAAATATAGCTCCCGGTATCAACTTTTCCAGTTCCGTTGTTGTTAAGTAAATCCAATCAGGCTCAATGAAAGGAAAATTTGCCTCACTCGATTAAGCACAGCAGATCGTTATTGGTTAGCCTGTTCCAAAGCGGGATTTGTTGAAGCTCCAGCAATTTCGGCTAAGTTAATCTTGACGACTTTATTGCGAGCTTCAGTCACTTTGGGCAGAGTTAGCGTTAGAATGCCATCTTTGCATTCAGCTTGCACAGAGTCATTTTGAATGTGTGCGGGCAAGGGAAGCACCCGGTGGAATTTGCCGTAGCGAAATTCAGAGCGGACGTAACCAGATTTTTCTTCTGTGTTTTCGTAGCGGCGTTCGCCAGAAATAGAAATTGCTTCGCGGGTGACTTGAACGTCAATGTCTTTGGGGTCAATTCCGGGCAGTTGCGCTTTTAATACGAAGTTGTCCCCAGCATCAGCCAATTCCAGAGCGGGCATCCAAGTGGCTTCTGAGTTATCTCTCGTTGTTGCCCGTTGGTCAAAAACTTTATCGAGTTGCTGGCGGATGGTTTCAATTTCCGTAAAGGGTTGCCAGTAGCGCATCAACATAATCTGTCACCTCAAAGATGGTAAAATTCTATAAGGAAAGTGTGGGTTGAAGCTCGTTGCTTACAGTTATTATGATGCCGCTTTCTAAGTGAGAGTAACAGTCAGGAGAACCCTACTGGGGTGGTCGTATTTGCCAGAATTAGTGCAAAAAAACTAGAGCAATTCGCATTGAAGAAAACCGTACAAAGCTATTCCTAGAAACCTAAAATGCTGTGGCAACCACGTGATGAGCTTGCCGAGCGACCTCTGCTGGCGTGTGAGCGTCACGGGAAGGATCGGCGGTGTTGCCAACCGTACCAAAATGCGGTGCGGGTGATGTTTAGTAGGGTAAGGACGTGCTGAGCGGGCGTGAGCTGCTTCCCCATAGCCATCGCTGTATGAGTGCGATCGCATAATCCCCTTCTTAAAAACAAAGTTTTGATATAGCTAGCTGCGGGAGTGGGAGTCCCACATTAACGCCTCCACAAGCGGGGCGTTACCCACAGCTAACTAATAAATTCTCCCAAGCAGTAATTCAAAACAGCCAAGACACTTTCATTGTCTAACGACCCAATGTCACCTGCTTGAAAATGCCTAGTAAGGTGTTATGCAGAAACAGAAAGTAATAGATACCGAAAGCAGCCAAGCCCCCTAAAAGCATTGCTGGAGATTGCCGAAACTGGGCTATACCAATGAAAACACCAAGGAAAATTGACACAACCATAGCGGTCTGAAGGTCGAACATGAGGAAAAAGACTCCTTTCTCTGAAACTATTGCAATCCAGCATAGGTGGACTGCCCAAGCGTCAGAGGCAATGCGATCCAGATTTGAAGTTTTGTTAAGCTTTGCGGTAAATGTGGACTGCCCAAGCGTCAGAGGCAATGCGATCCAGATTTGAAGTTTTATTAAGCTTTGCGGTAAATGCCGCCTGCCCCATCCGTGCAAAGCAATTCCCCTTTGTGCCATGCCCAGCCGTGCAAATTGCGGCTAGCTGACACTCCTAAACTCAGTGCTTCCCACAGCGATTTGTTGTAGGCAACCAATTGCTTTCTGAGCAATGGGTCATTTTTTGCCTCAATTTGGCACGTCCACAGAACCATCCCAATCCAAGAAAAACCAACTTTGTGCCAAACTAAGTTTGTTTTTAATCTCTGCTCCTCTGCCTTCTTAAGTTGTGGGTAAGTGCCATCCAACTCGGATCGATCCAGAAGTTGAGTGTACTGCTTACCTACTTGCCTCCACTTTTTCATCGGAACCTCATAGTAGGGTTCCAGACATACAGAGAAAGAACTGTCCGCATCTTCTTTTAAAGTTTCAGCAAATAAATCATAGGCTGATTGAAATGGATATTGTCTCAGGCTAGCTTGGTGCAAAAATTTGGACGATAAATGGGCGGAGAGCTGGGGACACTGCGCTACAGAAATTGTCAAATTTTGAAGCTCTGCGTGGCATTTTTTGACATATTTTTCAGCAACTTTGCAAAGCTCCCACCGGGCTTTGTACTCATTAACGCAGCAGTTCATTAACTCAGCTTTTCGTTGAGAAATCTCTTGCCGTTTTAGAGCTTCCTCAACTGGGTAATAGTCCTTAACAAGCCACTTAGATTTCCAGCACTCAGCCAAAAGAAGCTGGGTTTGTCTTGCTTTGTGCCATTCCTCTATCTGAGCTGGTGTCTTAGCTTGCTGTAGGAGGCGATCGCTGGGCAAGCTAGCTATAAGTTGGGCAATTTGTTCATTTATTTCAGGGATTTTTTGATTCATTAGGTAATTCGAGATAAAGTGGAGGACTTCGGACGGCACAGACTAAGCGGGGATTGCAGGCAAGCGAAAGTTTGAGCATGGCGGATGGGTTGGGGGTTTGGTTTTAGTTTCTCCCAAAATCCGGGTGTTGGGAGCGATCACACTCGCGTCAATCCAGCGCTGCCTTACCTTTGTCAAGGATACCTCGCAAAAATTGGGCTAGATCGGCAAAGTGTTCTGGGTTATTTTCAAGCAGCCATTCCGTGAGCATTAGTGAGTGCGAGGTTTTTTTAAACTTGACCCGCGCTTCTGATAAATCGGCAAATAGCGCATCGAGGACTTTTGCAGCATCAATTTTGCCAATCCATTCGGCATTACCTAGATGTTTTGAAGTATCGTCTTTTGAACGCTGAGTATTGGGTTTTGGGAAGTAATTCTTATTTAATTTATGGGTTTCGAGCCGTTGTCGAACTTCTTCGCCACTAACAGGTTGTTCTCGCCCCGCATCTTCATGATTGAGTGCGGCTGCTATAGCATCGGGATGGAGCAGGTAATTTTCATACATTCGCCTCTCCAGGAATTTAACTGGGTGCTGGCTTCTTTTCTGCAAATCCTTCATCTCTTGCTGACAGCGCTCCTCCAGATCGAACACAAATCCAACCGTCGGGGGAAACAAACTGCTGCCACCGCTGAGTTTGTCGTAAACATCAAATACGAGATGAGCGCGTTTTCCCTCAAAATCGCCAGTATTCTTAACAGCAATAATTTGAGTACCCCTTAAAGGCTTTTTGGCTACTTTTTCCAAAATTAACGGAAAGCACCGCTCCTCGGTCGGCCCTTCCACCCAGAGGATGCTGTCCGCACCGAAAACGTCAGACAAACTGACTCCCAGTTCGGCTAATAGAGAGCGCTGTTCCTTGATATCTTGCGAATTCATCATTGATGCTTTCGTTTCCCCGCCCTCAGACCGCAGCTTCACGATAGTTGAGGGATTGGCAGCGGAAATAATCTCGGCCGAATGAGTGGCAATAAAATATTGGTGCTGCGGAAACTCTTTGAGGATTTCTATCAGTTTCTTAGCCGCCCCTGGATGCAAATAAGATTGGGGTTCGTCAATGATTATTGTTCGAGGAGCTGGGGAAGCCAACACCGCGTAAAGAATTGCCAGCACCTGACCAATACCAGTCCCGCACTCTGACAAGGGAAATGCTAAATCTTCTCTATCATTTTCAGATGCTTCTTTCGACCAAATTAAAATTTCTAATTCCTGGCTTCTGCGACTCGCGTTAATCCCACTCGAATCTTTGATGATGGGCTTAGGCCTGACAGAAACTTCGCCTATTTCAGGAAAAATAGTGGATATATACATCAAAAAACGATTAAAAAGTTTCTTTTTTCCAGAAAGTTGAAGTTGATTTAAGACTTCAGCCAAATTCGAGGCGTCCGGCTCCAGTTCAGACCGATCGCCAAATAAGCAGCTTGCTAAATTGGGGCGTTCTGCATAAAGCCTGTATGTATGGCAACTAAAATATTGAACAATTCTGGTTGTTATTTCGTTGTCGGCAGTGTTCCTATTGAAATTAACACCCGACGCTCTATCAATAAGGTAGTCTTGTTTGTTGACGCAATAGATGTTAAAGGTTAGGCTATCGCTTAAGCTTTTCTCTATTTCAGCTACCTTGCAGCTCTCCTCCATCCTAACTCTAATTTCTACAGCAGCACGAACCTCCAACCACTCTAGAAAAAGGCTGTGCATAGTTTGAGCCGATAGAGTTCGGTCTGTTTTGTCACTGTAAACGAACTGAAAATCAATTGATAGTTTTTTGGCAACTTCTTCGATTGCCGACTTGTCTGCTACTAGAGAAACTTTGGCGCATGAGTCTGAATTAAAATGTAGCAATGTTTTGAGACTGCGATGGGATTTCTTCTCGAAATTTAAGCTTAAAGCTTCCAGCAGCGCTGTTTTTCCTGAATTGTTGGCTCCCACAATAATATTGATGCCGGGTTGGAATTCTAACACCCCAGAATC
The DNA here is from genome assembly GCF_036701035.1 of Microcoleus sp. Pol7_B2. Taxonomy (NCBI): domain Bacteria; kingdom Bacillati; phylum Cyanobacteriota; class Cyanophyceae; order Oscillatoriales; family Microcoleaceae; genus Microcoleus; species Microcoleus sp. Pol7_B2. The sequence continues at coordinate 7,340 of NZ_JAUBQB010000113.1, forward strand.
CCGGAATGACTTGTAATTAAGTAACTGAAGACGGAAGATGTACATAACTGTGTTTTTGAGAAAACGATACTTGAGCGCTCCGAGCCTGGTGCGGTAGCGAGGCGGGCTGACTACACTTTAATTCAAACACACAATACTAAAGTCTTCTTCTAGCAAATCTGACCTTGCTTAGCAGCAGTAGAGTGACCAATAGGGTTACTGCCAACCCACCTTTCATCCACTGGTTCCGATGCCAATTGATAACGGCTGTCCGAGGAGAGTCGAATAGAAGGAGAATGGTTATCCAAACTCGCATGAATGGTAAACATACCAAAAATCAGAACATCTCCAGCCTCGAATTCGGAACTCAACCAACGTCCTCCGTATTTACAGCGCAAAGAAACCGGGTTTTTGGATAAGGCTCCATCCCACCCTTTTTGATTGGAGGCATACAAATGAGCCGTTTTTCTGTTGGCACAATAGCGATCGACATCTTTACATCCATAGCTATTTTTAATAGTCTCTAGATGATGAGAATTTTCCAAAATCATTAACCCCCCTAATTCCCAAGGAATATCGCCTAATGGAGTCCAAGCCGTGTAAAGCTTGTCAGTTCCCCGTCCCATATACACAATGTCACAATGAGCGTAAGTTCCTTTTCCTGGGGCGACGGCTCTAAGCCAGGTGTAATCGTAATGCCGGACTTGACCGCCTAAAAAAGTTCCAAAAAATTCCATCATCCGTCCCGAATAAAGCAGTGTTTTCAGTGTTGAACTCCTGGTTGCTAAATCGGGACGGAAATGTATGTTTAATCCAGGTTTAGCGATGCAATCTAGAACAGGGCTTGAGAGTTCCAAGCTTCCCTCAGCAGCTAAACAAGTTGCAATTTCCTGACGAGCTTGCCAAACCTCTTGAGAGTTAAGAAAGGCTTTTAAGTATAAATAACCGTCTTGTTGCATCCTCCGTCGCAATTGCTCTGGCTGTCCGAGTACATCGGAGGAATCCCTTAGATAACCAAAAGCCTCCTCACTGCAATCTAGTTCATAACCTAGGGAACTTAGCGCTGTTTTTGTTTGCTTAATCAGCATCGTGGCTACCCGTTTAAGCCGGGACAGTAGAAACTTCAGTATTCAAAAGATGTGCTGGATAACACCTTTACCGGGGGGTGGATTATCCGTCAGCTCTGCTAGATAACACCCTAGTTTTAAGGAATTAAACAGAAACGAAAGCAGGTTAAGTCCGGGCTCTTGGGTGTTATCTGTCACTTTTGCTGGATACCACCCCCTATATCGGTCTTCTCCAAGATTAACCTATGTCGCAACCTACCGCTTGCTTGAGGCTCTGCCTTCGCAGAGCAGGAACGAGTGCGATCGCCCTTCGCTGTAAGTTGGGTTGAGTCTGTCACGTCCTTGCTTGTGAATCAGCAGGTAATGTGAAACCAAACATGACTCGATAAAAATTGGCGTATTGGTGGCGATCGGCAACAAGTTTGGTAATAGATTGGTCATGGTGACAATAGAACTTGCTAAGCTTGACACTCCCCTTATTTCCGAATATGTTAACCGTGGATAAAAATGTGAAAACTTTGTCTGTTTTCCTACCGATTTTAGCACTGGGCATTGTTGCCACACCTGCACGCGCAGGCCGAATTGAGGGAGCATCTGTTTCCTGTTGGTTGCTTCGCCGAGACCTGATAGAACTTAAGCAAACCTGCATCTATGAGTCAGTTTCTTGGGCTGGAGGCGGAGGAAGGACTTTGCGCTGGGAAGATGGCAGGCAAACAAAAATGACGTGGGGATTACAAGGGCGCGGAGAAAAACCTTGTGCCGAGGATAGCACGAGCATAGATGGTGTCTGCGGTGTGGTATATTTCCGCCATCCCACCACCTTACAACGGATTTCTGAAGAAGAGAGCTACAAGCGCGCCATAAACCGCCAACTGGCCGTGACCTGTGTCCAAGTACAAGATAAATCAATCTGCTGGCTATTTAGATGAAATTCATCACAAAGAAAAAGGTGTGAGTGTTAAAGTTACATTCGCCGAAGTACCAAAAATATATCAAATCTCATACCAAGTTGCGTTCAGACGTACAATCATGAGTGATACCAAGTTGGGGTATAAATCCTAATTCCATGAGTAAAAAAAACTTTTTGCTGGTACTCTGTCTGTTGCTACCTTGCCTAGTCATAGGCTGCAAGCAGCCACAAACCTCTCAACAAACATCAAGTCCGTTTGCCGCCACACAAACCACCATCCCAGGTTGGAAAAAATTTGAGGGACGCGGTGCACAATTGCAGTTACCGGAGAGTTATAGCGGCGGAGATCTCAGCCAATATCTGGACGTGGTGGTTCAGAAGCTGGAATCTTTGGGGCCCTACTATCAGCAGATAGCTCAGTATCTCAAGCAGAATCCATCCGCATTCGTCATCTGGGCTTTTGACTCGAAGGTTAGTAAATCAGGTGTTCTGAGTAATGTCGCTCTTGCTGCAGAGCCAGTTGGATCTACAGTGACAACAGATACATACTTGGATGTACTTACCAAACAATTACCCAGCGAATATCGCGTAGTGGAGCGGAAGCAGGTGACGCTTGACCGCTATCAGGCAGGTCAGATCGTGACAGAAGCCACAATTTCGGGTGTAACTGCCAAACAGATAATGTACACGATTAAGCAGGGGAGCAATATCTGGATTGTTGTATTCTCTACCAGTGCTGAGGAATTTGAACAGCGCTTGCCCTCGTTTCAACAAAGTATTAACTCGTTTTCAGTGAGCGATTAGCTGGACTTTCTTGACGTTCGGAAACACAAAATACTCCGTCAGGAGAGCCTATTCGATAATTAAAAGAACGATTGCCAATTAGAGCAACAATTAAGGATGTAACAGGGGATTGTTTCTAATTTCCGATAAACATTCTTCTAAAGACAAACCATGCAGAATTTCCCACCATTGTCCCGTATGTCTCATGTAGGCTACATTAAAACAATCTGGCCCAACATATTCTAGGCGGGCGGAGCGAGACTCAAAAGACGGGGAAATCGCCCTCGGACTCGGACAATTATAAGTTGAGCAGAAGTAAAAATAGTTGCGATACCACTTGCCAAAGATATCCGTTCGATAATTGAAATCATGGTCTGTGGGTGGAGAGGCGATATATTTGGGCTTAAATTCTGTTTGAATTAACTCATTACATTTTTGTTCGATTAATTGTTTCTCAGTATCAGGCACTGTAGGTTTAGACTGTTTGCCAGAAGAAGAAAGCCAGAGCTTTTTTGCTTTTTTTGCCATTGAATTTGTTTTCCTGATTATCTAGGTAGAATTGAAACGACAAAATCGATCGTTCGACCTACTGTGAAGGTAGTGGCTGCTTGCAACAACCTTTGTTGGGCTACTTATCAAGGCGGCGTAAGCCTCCAAGTAATGCGAGCCGCTTTTGTCAAACGGCGCAATCTATGCCTTGATTGGGTGCGGTGCGGATGATTTGTAGCAAGCACGCTCTCGTATTGATAATACTTAATTTTCCCCGCGAAACTGCCTTACTCAAAATTTTTGGCTCCATCCCATACAAATCCCGTAGCACAACCTTGACGTTAGGAAACACAAAATACGAACGCCCGTTGCCCAATGCGGTGATTAAACACTTTCTAACCCAGATACCACAACTACGAGCGTGTCACACTGCGCCTCTTGTTCTGCCTAGCTATGGATTTGGTGCTGGGCTCCGCGTTGCAATCCACTTTCTTTTTTTGGCTCTAAATCTTCTTCAAAGCGCTCGGGGTACAGCGAGGGGTCTAAGCCTACATTATGCCCCGCGCGCCTTAAACACAACGCAAAAATAACGGTTTGAGAGTGTCGATCGCTTCGAGCGAACAAAGACTGATTTTGTTGATTTGGTGGGACAAGCAGCTCGAACAATCCTTTAACTCAATTACGGGACGGGTTTGCTTTCGCTCGTGCGTTCGCCTAGGTTGACTGATTGGCAGCGAGCGGAATCTGATTGCTCGCAATTGAGTACATCCACCTCAATCTCGCTCAGCACTTTGGGTTCCATCTCATACAAATCAGTCAGAATAAGCTTGACATTGGGAAACACAAAATACTCCGTCAGCTTGCCAATCCGGTAATTAAAGGGTTGATACCGGTGTTTGAAGTACAGTTCGACATTCCCCCGGCGTTCCCACAATCCCAGCAAATTGACAACCACATTCGAGTAATGCGCCCTCACATCCCGCTGCACTTCCGCGATTCGTTCCTCGATCGCTCTAGTAGTAATTCCAATTTTATAGAAGCAGCTCTCGTCAGCTTTTACCTCAAGGAAATAGAGCGAATTGATTAGAATCCGACGAAGTTGCGCTCGATAAATCAGCAAATCAGCCCGCCGTTCTTCTAAGCAGGATAACCCCGCAGATAAAGCAATCTCTACAGAGCCTTCCAATGAAGCCAGCTCCGACAGCAGCAAAGGTTCTTGGACTTTGTTGAACAGCGCCAGGGGAAGAGCACCCACTGGGATTTTACCCAAGTCGGTAAATTGATAAGTGCGATCGCCAACTGACTCCAGCAATCCCTTGAGCTCCCACCGAAAGTTTACCAAGTCTTTGGGAATACCGTAATCCTGTGTGCCGTACTCTTTCCACAGCACTTTCAATTGCTCCAATTCCTCACCCTTAAGCTGGATGGTGAAGTTGTCATAGAGAGGCAGCGATGGGAAAGCTCTGGTTTTAATCCGCTGCGACACGGGCTTGCAAGTGTCCTCGGTGTGCGCGAAGTGATGTTCTTTCACTTTCCCCTTTTTCGCTGTCAATCCGCCACCGCAGTAGAGGCAAGTTAGCTGAGTTTTTCCGCGCACAACTTCATCAATGCTCGCCAAGTTACCGTCGGGAGCAACACCAAATTTTAGCCACATATTTATAAAAATTCTTCAAAGCAGGGTTTGAAGATGCACCCGCTTTTATTGACTATCGAGATCGATCATTGTATCACTCTAGCCGTTTTCTGTTGCAGCTTCACCTTTTTACCAGCGAAGAGAAAAATTGGTGCAGCAAGGTTTTAACTTTTCGGTAGAATAGGGTGAGGGGAAGCAGTTCGTCCTCGCGTTGCTCACTTGGTTGCTCACTTGGTTGCACTCTTGTGTCGCAATAAGCTTTGGCTGCTGCTAGTGCTGATGAATGCTTGGGAGTTGGCTGATTTCCTGTATCCTCCGAAGGACGAAAAGGATTATGGGAGCGGCGATCAAAATCTCCAGGCAATGTGTAATCATCAATAATGGCAGAGTAGCAAGAATAGCCAACTCCACCAGGCATAAACTGACTGAAACGATAAATTTCAATCGACTGGTCTTTGTAGATTTCTTTGTAAACCAAGTCCATAGATCCTGTCATGAGGTTTGGCGCTGTAATTACAAAGTGTTCTGTATCCGCGACACAATCAGGGAATGCAATCGCCCAGAAAGTGAGATCCCTCTGATTCTAGCAATCCCAACAACCGCCTTCGTAAGTTTATCAAATCTTTCGGAATCGGACAATTAGCAGCACCGTACTCTTTCCACAGCACTTTCAATTGTTCTAATTCCTCGCCCTCTCGTTGGATTTTGAAATAGTCGTAGAGGGGAAGCCAGAGGAAGGCTTTAGTTTTGAGTAGCAAACTTGGCTAATTTGCAAGTTTCCCCGATGTGGGCTTGCGTGGTACTCTTTCACTTTCCCCTTTTTTGCTGTCAATCCGCCACCGCAGTAGAGGCAAGTTAGCTGAGTTTTTCCGCGCACAACTCCATCAATGCTCGTCAGTTCGCCACTGAGAGCAACACCAAATTTTAGCCACATTGTCAACAATTCTCCTAAAAGCAGGTTCTGGAGATGCACCCGCTCCACATGACCAACGATTCTAACAAATCCAGGGGTTAGGGCTTCTGCCTTGGGAAAGAAAGCGATCGGCACTCGATGCTCTTGATGCGTGACTTTAATCCTTGCATCCACCAAAATCTAAAATCTAAAATCTAAAATTGCTCGTCACCAATCAGGAATTTCTTCAGATTCGGAGTCGGATAGGGATTGTGACAACTGAAGCAGTCACATCCCTGCCCAAATACCACACATCTTAAAAAACTTAAACGAAGCTGCACCTGCAACGAAGCGACCCAAAGATTCGGCGATTGGGCACCTATACTCGATTCACGAAATAGCCCAGATGCAACAAGGGAGGAGCGAGCACCGACTCGGCTGCACACAGTCTTCCTGGCTAGATTAAATGAACCACTCTATCAGCTTGAATTCAATGCAATATTGCAGCTAGTAGAAATAGGCAAGTAGAGAAATTACTACAAAAAAATTCGGTTCCCTCTACTAACACCACCAGAGTAAGAACGCTATAGTTGATAAACGTCGAAAAAAGGGCAGCTTGAAGCGATGCCCCCAAGGCGCTGAACCTAGAAAAAAAAATAGTTTGAAAGCTTAAAGCACTATTAACCTCGTCAAAAAATTAAGATAGAGAGTCAAGGCGAAAGCTAATACTCAATATCACAAACAACGAGAAAAAAGTCAAGGAAAAAAACCAGTCTTCTGGGCTAGCGTGGAAAGAACTTGACTCAAGCCAAAAAAAACAATCCAACACGGAGAGTTTGATCCTGGCTCAGGATGAACGCTGGCGGTCTGCTTAACACATGCAAGTCGAACGGAGTAGAA
>NZ_JAUBQB010000114.1:0-13745 GCF_036701035.1 Microcoleus sp. Pol7_B2
TTTTTTCTAATTAACTATTTTTATCGATTTTATCATGATCTTACCTCTGTCTCACATTTATTTGAAATGACTATAAGCAAGTAATTCATTTCAAAAACCGACAATTCCAGTACAAAACTCGCTGTTCTAGGGTTCGATCGCCAAAAGTTCTTCTGCTACCAATCCTTTCTGAATAGCGAGCACTGCTGCTTGAGTGCGATCGCGCACTTCTAACTTTTGCAAAATGGCGTGCACGTGAACTCGCACTGTACCCGGAGCAATGTACAATATTTGAGCAATTTCCTGATTGCTTTTTCCCCCCGCAACTAAAGCTAATATTTCCTGTTCTCGCTTCGTCAGCGGATTCTCTAAAAATTCCGATTTCAACCCTTTTTTCACAGGTTCGGGATTAGCAAAAACCGCCCGAATTTCCGCAGTCGCGACCTGATCCCACCACGAAGCACCCGCCGCCACCGATCGAATTGCCAAAACCAAAGTTTCCGCCGCAATTCCCTTAAGGCAATATCCCTGAGCACCCGCTGCCATCAATCTTTCAATTAAAGATTTTTGCGAATGAGATGTTAAAATCAAAACTGGAATTGCTGAATGCCGCTGTTTAATTTGGCGGCACGCTTCAATGCCCCCAATTCCAGGCAAACCGACATCGAGAACCACCACATCGGGCAAGTGTTCCTGAGTCAATTCTACTGCCGTTTCGCCATCTTCGGCCTCGGCAATTACTTGTAAGCAACTTTCTTGCTGCAACCTGGTTTGCAGTCCCAACCGAAACAGTTCGTCGTCTTCAACTAAGAGAATTCGCAAGGGATAAACTGGTTTCATTTCTCTGGGATAGCAGGGAGTCGGAATCCAAACAAAGCGCCTAGAGGCAATTTATTTTCTGCCCAAATTATACCGCCGTGGGCGTCAATAATTTGGCGAGATAAGTATAACCCCAATCCCGATCCTTTGGCTTGGCGATCGCTGTGTCCTTGATAAAAACGCTCAAACAAGTGGGGCAGTTCATCGGCGGTAATTCCCAACCCGCTATCGATAACTTTCACCACCTGATAACTCGAATAATATTCCATGATTATTTCTACTTTGCCACCGCGAGGAGAATGGTTGATGCCGTTTGTTAGCAAATTCACAAAAACGCGCTGGAGTTGCACCGCATCGCCATTTACCCACAAAGAGCGACGGAAATCTGAGTCTCCGTAACTCATACTAATGTAAACCCGGCGCGCCGCAGATAAATGGGTGAGAGTTGCGATTACTTCTTCGGCCAAAGCTACTAAATTTACGGGCGCAAGTTGCAGTTTTAAACCTTCGGCATCGTTGCGGTAAACATCTAGCAGCGTTTCTACTAATTGTAGTGACATTTTGTGCGATCGCGCCATTGTTTCGAGAACTTTTTGCTGACTGGCGGTGACATTCCCAAATTTTGCTGACTGAAAAGCTTTAATTGTTTCGATCGCCCCCAGCATCGGCGTTTTTAAGTCGTGACTCAAAGTAGAGACAAAATCTTCTCGGATGCTTGCTAGCTGCTGCTGCGACTGCAACTCAGCTTTAGCGATCGCGATCGCTTCTTGGTACTGGTGGTTGCGATCGCTCAAATATCCCGTCACCCCTAAAGCCATGACTGCGATCGATCTATTTGCGACAGTGGCTAGGGCGATCGCTTCTCCATGAGGAACAAACAAATCTAACAGCGTCAAAGCTGCCGCTACTAGCGTAATTTGCAACTTACCCAACCGACTCAATCGCGAATTGGCCAGTAAAATCGGGCCCGTATACAAATACCCAAACAGATACTGCGGCGGCGTAGTAAATTCCAGCAGTGCAACAATCGCAAATAAAATTGCGATCAACCACCTCGCCCGGAAATACTTCTCTTGAATAGCCAGGTTTTTTGGGATACCCGATAAACTTTTAAACATCCTCAATCAATCCATTTTATATTTTATATTCACAGTTTTTTTCCTTCTATCTACTCCCTTTTACCTACTCCTTGTTACCTACTACCTTAGCATAGTTATTTGTTGGGATTTTTTTCACCTATTCTCGCGCAAAAGCCTCGCGTTTAGCGAACATATATATCTCGAAGTATAGACAGTTAACCCGATTTAAATATTTATATATTCTGAGAAATATAGAGCAAATAAGCCTAATGTGCAAACAGCAATTTATACCTGAAAGCTGATTATCCAATTTTCTAACAGTGAGTATAGTAATCAGTAAAAGTAGATAGCCTTTTTGGGCTTACAGAACTGACAGATGAACTTTGTCTAATCAAAGCGAGTTCAGTTTCATCCAAATTAACAATAGTTATGGTGGCGCACTCTTAAATGCTATACAATTGCTCGATCGCTGTCAAAGCATGGGATTAGCAAAATAAAAACAAGGAATTCTCGCCAGCAAAAACCCGATGATGGCGTTAATCCCTCTGGCTGGGGAGATTGCATCTTAGCAGCATTGAATTGGGCGCTCGCCCCCAAACTGAAAGTGAGCTGCAAAAAAAGCTCGCCCGGTTTTTGGAACCTCCCACCTAACCCATTTGGCGATCGGCAAAACCCCTTTACCCAACGATAAAAAATTGGCTCAGTTATGCAGCAAGGATTACTTCAAATCGCATTAACCCTAATCATTTTAATAGCAATCGCGCCTGTCTTCGGCAGCTACATGGCGCGGGTGTACATGGGAGAAAAAACCCTTCTCGATCCCGCTATTAAACCCCTAGAACAACTCATCTATAAAGCCAGCAACATCCGGTCTGTAGATTCCATGACTGGTTGGCAATATGCCCGCTCTTTACTCTACAGCAATGCAGCAATGGGCATATTTGTTTTTTTTATTTTCATGCTTCAGGGAGTGCTGCCTTTAAATCCCACCAGCCTAAGTACCCCAACCTGGGATACTGCGCTGCACACAACTATTTCATTCCTCACAAATACCGACCAACAGCATTACTCCGGCGAGACAACCTTCAGTTACTTATCCCACTTAACTCTGGGTTTTTTAATGTTTACCTCAGCCGCTACCGGTTTAGCGGTAGGGATTGCCTTTATTCGGGGATTAACCGGCCGCCCGCTGGGCAACTTTTACATCGATTTAATTCAATCAATCACCAGGATTCTGCTACCTCTTTCTTTAATAATTGCCTTACTGTTGCTAATTTCAGGAGTGCCGGAGACCCTCGCAGGGCCGGCAGTTGCCCGTACCTTAGAAGGCGGCACCCAAGTAATTGCTCGCGGCCCAGTAGCTCACTTGGAAAGTATTAAACAACTCGGAGAAAATGGCGGCGGATTTTTTGCCATGAACTCGGCTCACCCTTTTGAAAATCCCAACCCTTTTACCAACCTGTTGGAAACGCTAGCAATGGTTTCTATACCAGCAGCTATTATTCACACCTACGGCAGATTTGCCAACAACAAAAAGCAGGGATGGCTGATTTTTTGGATGGTGTTTGCCATCTACGTTGTCTTGATTGGCATTGCAGCATTTGGCGAGTACGGCGGCAACCCTCAAATTAATAATTTATTGGGCGCGCAACAACCAAATTTAGAAGGCAAAGAAGTGAGATTTGGCTGGGCAGAGACTGCACTGTGGGCGGTCACTACGACTGGGACAATGTGCGGCGCTGTCAACGGGATGCACGATTCTTTAATGCCTCCCGGTGGTTTTGCTACTCTGTTTAATTTGTTTCTGCAAATCGTTTGGGGCGGACAAGGAACGGGAACGGCTTACTTGTTTATTTACTCAATTTTGAGCGTATTCCTCACCGGATTGATGGTGGGGAGAACGCCGGAATTTTTGGGACGTAAAATTGAAAAACGGGAAATTGTTTTAGCCAGCGTTGTTTTGTTAATTCACCCGATCGCAGTTTTAATCCCCGGTGCAATTACCCTCGCCTTTACCGACAGTTTGAGCGGCATCAGCAACCCGGGATTTCACGGCATTTCCCAGGTAATGTACGAATACGCTTCGGCGGCGTCTAACAACGGTTCTGGCTTAGAAGGATTGGCTGACTCTCAACCCGCACCGACAGGACTTTGGTGGAATTTAAGCACCTGTTTTAGCCTCCTTTTGGGGCGCTACGTTCCAATTATTGCCCTGCTGCTTTTAGCTGACAGCATGACGAACAAACAACTGGTTCCCGAAACAACGGGCACTCTCAGAACCGATTCAGTTTTGTTCACCAGTGTAACCGCAGGAGTAATCATAATTCTGGGCGCGCTGACATTTTTTCCAGTCCTAGCTTTAGGGCCAATTGCCGAAGGATATGAAATTAGCAGCGGCAAGTTTGAACCTGCATCGATAACTACACCCACAACACCTTTAGCAACACCAACTCCTCCACCTCGGTAGCAAAAAGTTATCAACCTCACTCTTCTCTTTCTCTGTGTTCTCTGTGGTTCATTAAAAATTCCCAATCGATATGGCTTCTTCCAATACTCCTGATTCCCCAAAAAAACCTGCTAGAGGCTCTCGCGAGTCTCGCAAGCACACGCCGAAAGCAAATACAAAAGGCCTTTATCAAAGAGCTTTTAAAGAAGCTTTTGTCAAGCTAAACCCGCGGGTGATGCTAAAAAATCCGGTGATGTTTGTGGTGTGGATAGGCACAATTGTGACTGCACTTTTAACGATCGATCCGACGTTGTTTGGCCCGGTTGCCGGCGAAAATCAGAGAGTTTTTAACGGTTTAGTCACGTTTATTTTGTTCTTCACTTTAGTATTTGCTAATTTTGCTGAAGCGGTAGCAGAAGGGCGTGGCAAAGCGCAAGCAGATGCCCTGCGATCGACCAAAGCCGACACAACAGCCCGCAAACTCTTACCAGACGGTTCAATTCAAGAAGTTAGTTCGACATCCCTGAGACGCGGCGACCAAATTAAAGTGATCGCAGGCGATGTCATTCCTTCCGACGGCGAAGTAATAGCAGGCGTCGCGTCGGTGGATGAATCTGCGATCACTGGCGAATCCGCGCCGGTGCTCAAGGAACCGGGTTCGGACATCGCCAGTTCCGTCACCGGCGGTACGCGCATCCTCTCTGATGAACTGACGCTGCGGGTGATGGCCGACCCGGGTAAAGGGTTTTTGGACAGGATGATCGCGCTGGTGGAGGGGGCCGAAAGGTCGAAAACACCGAACGAAATCGCGCTGACGGTGCTGCTGGCGGTGCTGACTCTGGTGTTTTTGATTGTGGTATCGACGATTGGGCCGATGGGCAATTACGTCAAAACTCCCGTGGGCGTGGTGACGCTGATTTCGATGCTGGTGGCGCTGATCCCGACGACGATCGGCGGTTTGCTGAGCGCGATCGGCATTGCGGGGATGGATCGCGTCGCTCAGTTTAACGTGATAGCGACCTCTGGACGCGCCGTGGAGGCTTGCGGCGACGTGAATACGCTGATTTTGGACAAAACGGGGACGATCACGCTGGGGAACCGTTTAGCCGAGGAGTTCATTCCCGTAAACGGTCACTCGCTGGAGGAGGTTGCGAGTGTAGCCCTTGCTGCTAGCCTGTTTGACGATACTCCAGAGGGAAAGTCGATCGTCCGTTTGGCTCAGAATTTGGGCGCACAGGTGGATTTCGATCGCACCAACGCCACGGGGCTTGATTTTTCCGCAAAAACGCGGATGTCTGGCACGGATTTGCCCGACGGTACGGAGGTTCGCAAGGGTGCGGTGGACGCGGTGAAGGGTTTTGTGCGATCGCGAGGCGGCAATGAAGGGCCGGATCTGGATGCAGCTTACGAGCGAGTTTCGCGGCTTGGGGGTACACCTCTAGGCGTTTGTCAAGGCAGCGACACCTACGGCATTATCTATTTGAAAGATGTCATCAAACCGGGAATTCGCGATCGGTTTGACCAACTGCGAAAAATGGGCATCCGCACAATAATGCTCACCGGAGATAACCGAATTACAGCATCAGTAATTGCCGATGAAGCAGGCGTTGACGACTTCATTGCCGAAGCAACTCCCGAGGACAAAATCGACGTAATTCGCAAACAACAAGCCGAAGGCAAATTAGTCGCAATGACTGGAGACGGAACCAACGACGCACCCGCACTAGCCCAGGCAAACGTAGGACTCGCGATGAATTCTGGAACCCAAGCAGCCAAGGAAGCAGCGAACATGGTGGACTTAGATTCCGACCCCACCAAACTAATTGACTTAGTGACAATTGGCAAACAATTGCTGATTACTCGCGGCGCGCTGACTACGTTTTCGCTAGCGAACGATATTGCCAAATATTTTGCAATTATTCCGGCAATATTTGCCCCTGTTGGCGCTTTAAACATCATGGGTTTAGCCAGCGGTCAATCGGCAGTTTTGTCGGCATTAATTTACAATGCTTTGATTATTCCCGCTTTGATTCCACTAGCATTAACTGGCGTAAAGTTTAGACCTTTGAGCGCCAATCAACTTTTGCAGCGGAATATTTTAATCTACGGATTGGGCGGAGCAGTTGCCCCGTTTATCGCCATCAAAGTTATTGATGTTTTGATTACCGCCGTTGGGCTAGCATAGATCGGGAAAGCACGATACGGATTTTGACACGGATACAGGGATTAATCTCGTTCCCCGGCTCTGCCGGGGAACGCAATTCCAGAGGCTCTACCTCGATTTTCCACAAAAAATCATCCAATAGAAAGACAGAGATTTATTTCCAAAATAAGGAGAATTCATGAAACGGAATGATTTGCTGAATGATATTTTTCCCAGAGATTTCCAAGAAATTATTGAGTTAGGGCCAATGCTTTGGCAGCGCCACCCAATCCCGGTGCAGCTATTTCTGGTAATGTGTTTCAATGCTATAATTGCCCCCGCTGTTTACGCGGCTGCGGGTGAAGATTTGACCCGAAAAGCTGTCTGGGGTTTAAGTCTCCTGGGTTTGGTGATTATCGCCCTTTCTATTTACCTGTTTGTAGTCATCTTTCAGCCGGAAAGATTTTAGTCAATAATTAACCCTTAGCAAATAACCGAGCCATGTAATTTATGAGAGAAATAATTAGAGCCATTCGCGTTACCCTGGTTTTATGGGGAATCACAGCCATTATTTACCCTTTAATCTTGCTAGTAATCGGTCAAATTGCCTTCAACTCCCAGGCAAACGGCAGCTTAATTACCAAGCAAGGAGTTATAGTGGGCTCGTCATTAATTGGCCAACCTTTCTCCTCAGAAAGATATTTTTGGAGCCGCCCCAGCACGACAAATTACAGCAGCTTTGCAACCGAAAATTACGCTCCCACAAAGGGAGAAAATTTAACTCAAAAAACAGGCATTTCGGGAGCTAGCAACCTGGCCCCCAGTAACTCGGATTTGCTGAAACGAGGTAATGAGAAAGAGGGTTTTCAGGGGGTGCAATTTGAATTAGATCGCCTCAAAAAAGCTGGTATCCAACCGACTGCAGATTTAGTCTACACCTCTGGTTCTGGCCTCGATCCGCACCTTAGCGTAGAGGCAGCTAGGGCGCAAATTCAGCGGATAGCAACGGTGCGATCCCTCAATCTCAATCAAGTAGAAATGTTGGTAGCCAAAAATACAGATGGCAGATTTCTCGGCATTTTCGGCGAACCGGGAGTTAACGTCCTCAAACTGAATTTGGCTCTCGACGGTTTACAATAGTTTACAATAGTCGGCAGTCATCGGTCATAAACTGACTGATGACTCGAAATTGACTAACTACCCACTACTCAGCTATGATTCACTCTAGCGAACTTACAAACAATCCAGACGCGGTTTACGCCCAACCGAACCGCACTTACGATCGCACCCTCCGCCGGGGAAAGCACAAAATATTTATCGGCATGGCCCCCGGTGTCGGCAAAACTTTCCGAATGCTAGAAGAAGGGCACAGGCTGAAATCTGAAGGCATTGATGTGGTAATTGGACTGTTAGAAACTCACGGGCGAAAAGAGACAGCAGCTAAAGGCGAGGGACTAGAAATAGTGTCTAAAAAACAAATGCTGCGCGGCGAAAAAATTCTCACCGAAATGGATACTGAAGCTGTCATAGCACGCCGCCCCCAATTAGCCTTGATAGACGAACTAGCTCATACAAACATTCCCGGTTCTCTGCGAGAAAAACGATATCAAGATGTCGAAGAAATTCTCAAGGCTGGGATTGATGTTTTCTCCACCCTCAACATTCAACACATAGAAAGTCTCAACGATTTAGTAGCTCGCATTACCGGAGTTGTAGTGCGAGAGCGAGTGCCCGATCGCGTCCTCGAAGATGCTGACGAAATAGTCGTTGTCGATGTCACGCCGGAAACTTTAGAAGAAAGGTTGCTAGAAGGCAAAATTTATGCTCCCGAAAAAATTGAACAATCTTTAGAAAACTTTTTCCAGCGCCGCCATTTAATCGCTTTGCGAGAACTCGCCCTGCGAGAAGTCGCAGACAATGTGGAAGACGATGCAGCAACTTTAAAAGGTCAATCTTGCAACATTCACGAACGAGTTTTAGTGTGCATCTCGACTTATCCGAATTCTTTGCAACTGCTGCGGCGGGGCGCGAGGATTGCTAGCTATATGAATGCCCCATTTTATGCTGTGTTTGTCAACGATCCAGACCGATTTTTAACAAAAGCAGAAAGCTTGCACGTTGAAACTTGTGAGAAACTTTGTCAAGAATTTAAGGGGCAATTTTTGCGGGTAAACGGCAATAATATAGCCAAAGCGATTTCCGAGGTAGCTAAACAGTATCGCATTACTCAAATTGTGATCGGCGAAAGCCAGCAATCCCGCTGGAAATTGCTGCTGCGGGGTTCTTTGACTCAACAGTTAGTGCGATCGCTCAAACACGTAGATTTGCACATCATCGCTACCGAAAAAAGTTAGTAGTCAGTAGTCAGTAGTCAGTAGTCATTAGTCATTAGTCAGTAGCCAGCAGTCAGCAGTCAGTAGTTGTGAATGGTTGGTCATTTTGCATAAAAACTGCAACTTTCGGAGGAGAACTCAATCTAGCGGACGACGGATGCGCCAGAAGCTTTTACGTGTGAAAATCGCCCTTGTTGAACCTGATAAAAAGTGCGATCGCTATGGTGGATGATTACATTCTCAAGTTGCTAGTTATTGGCATCCTCCTGCTTACCGTTACCTTGGGTTCCGGCTGGATTTCGCGATTGCCTGTATCTTATGCCTTAATTTATCTCATTGTCGGTATCGGATTAGGGCCCTACGGCATCAAGCTGATTGACTTGCGTCCCGAAGCTGAATTTTTAGAAAGACTTACAGAATTTGTAGTTATTGTTTCTCTGTTCAGTTGTGGCTTAAAAATGAATCGCCCGCTGCAATTTTGGGCTTGGAATTCCACAGTGCGGCTGATCGGTTTTTTAATGCCGATTTCTATTTTTGCAGTAGCTGCTATCGCTCATTGGTTTGTGAAATTAGATTGGGGCCCGGCGATTTTACTGGGAGCAATTCTCGCTCCCACCGATCCAGTTTTAGCCTCAGAAGTCCAGTTAGCTCATCTAGACGATCGCGATGAATTGCGCTTTGGTTTAACATCGGAAGGCGGTTTGAACGATGCTTTAGCTTTTCCCTTTGTTTATTTCGGCATTTATTCGCTAAAAGATAACAACTGGTCGAAGTGGTTTTCACAGTGGGTAGCAGTTGACTTGATTTGGGCGATCGCCGCAGGTATCGTTATGGGAATTTTAGTAGCTAAAGCCGTCACCTGGATCGATCGCCAACTCCAACACTATCGACCGGCCGATCAATTAATGGAAGATTTCATTGCTCTCAGCACAATTCTGCTCACATATTCCCTCACAGAAGTAGTCAATGGCTACGGATTTCTCGCAGTTTTTGTAGCAGGAATTGTGGTGCAGGGGAGTTACAGAAACCCAGAAAAGCCGCTTTCCCAACTGCACTTTACCGAGCGCATAGAAAAGTTAATGGAAGTAGCAACTATTTTACTATTAGGTTCACTTTTACGCCTAGAACCTATGTTGGCCTATGGAGGTTACTCCCTCTTAGTAGCTGGATTGTTAATTTTTTTAATCCGGCCTGTGGGAGCTTGGATTAGTACGATCGGCAGTCCTTTGCATCCCGCCAACCGCTGGCTTTACGGTTGGTTCGGCATTCGTGGTGTCGGTTCTATCTATTATCTTACGTATGCTTTGGGTAAAGGTTTGAAAGGCGAAACCGCCGAAAAGATTGCGTGGATTACCTTTACAACCATCGTACTTTCTGTGGTTTTGCACGGCATTAGTTCCACCCCGCTAATGAACTGGTACGAGCGCCGAATCAAACCTGAGGTACCAGATTTAATTTAATTCAGTAAGGTGCGTGACTTTAATAGTCTTGGACGCAACCGTCACACCACACAACTTGTAGGGTGCGTCCGGCGAAGTTCTCTAACGGCGATCGCGAATTTCGGGAGCTGACGCACCTTACTATATAATCTAAAATTGACTTGTAGGGTGCGTCCGGCGAAGTTCTCTAACGACACCGAAACAAAAGAAGATTATAATTTTTTGGATAACTCTCATATAAACGTTCGCTCAATCAAACATGGATAGATTTGAGTTTCAGCTAGCCATGCTGCAAAAAGGAGCAGAGGAACTAGAAAAAAAAATAGCTAACTTCACAACGATTCTGATGCAATTAAAAACTGTGGCAATTACCATTTGGGTAGCGTTGATTGGTTGGGTTTTTACAAGCAAAATAGATGCGTTGGTTCCTCTAGGATACGTTATAATTTTTGGTTTCTGGTTTTTAGAAGCTACCTACTGGAAGGTGCAATTTTATTACATACAAAGAGGCCATGCAATTACCCAATTCTTGAATAATGAAAGCGCCTTAGATGAAAGTTTTAATACTCGCTCAATTCCGGAAGGTCTTGTTCACCCGCTCGGCTCATTAAAAACAATTAAAATGCCTTCTTTATGGAGAGTTATCTGCGTTCCATCAATCTATATTTTTTATACCTTTTTGTTTGTTGTTAATTCGATCGTTTGGTTAATAACTCTTAAAACAGCCCTATAACTGGCTAAGATCCCAATGTGCGAGCGACCGGACCATATCTTCCATCCCAACTAACTAAAAGTGTAAATTGGAGGTTCAATTTGCTTGCTACTGAAAAAACGGTTGCTTTCTGTATCGTTTGGGTTAAGAGTTTGCCTGTTCTCTCCTCAATACTTTGTTGGTTATTTTCAAATAACCATAACTGTTGGCGTTCAACTTCTACTACGATAGCAACCTTTTATATTCAGGACTTAGGCAACTGGCATACTAAAATCAAGTTGTAGGGTGCGTCAGGTGAATTTATAGAACGATTATTGAGGGTTTAAAAATCTGACGCACCTTACTAATTGTGAATATTTCCAATTTTAAAAGGACACGAGAATGCAGTCCTTACCCGCAGCTAAAAAGGTTTGACCCCAACTAATAAAGCGAGTTCGCGCCACTTCCAATAACAGTCTGCATCGGTAAAACCAATTTCTCTAAACCAGCGCAATTGCGTTTCGACATCAAGCAATTTATTAGACGGATCGTCTGGCGAATCGCTAATACCCAGCGCCTCTCGAAATTTCTCGTGTAAAGCCGGAGTTGCGGACGCTACGTGCTCCAAATTGCCAAAAATGCCTCCCGGTTCCAAAAGCTCGAAAATTTCAGTGTAAAGCGAACGTTTGCGATCGTCTGCTACGTGATGAATCGCAAAACTAGAAACAACCGCATCAAATTTGCCCAAATCCGGTAGCGGTTCATCAAAATTGTGTTCGATTACCGTGACATTCGGGTCATCAGCAAAGCGAATTCTGGCTTTTTCCAGCATTGTTGGCGAAAAGTCGATCGCCACACATTCAACATTTGGTCGATCGCACTTAAGCAGACCTAGCAACCGCCCGTCTCCCGTGCCCACATCCAGAATTCGTTTAACATTTTTCGGCACTTCCTCCAACAAAACCGCTTCACCTTCAGTGCGGTGAGGAATACCATCAGCCTTAGCCAGATACCATAAAGCGTGTTCCGCCGAACTCCAAAGATTGACTTGACTCATAAATTTTTAACTCTCATAAACCTCGCCATTTTGGCGAGTGAAAATCCAACCATTATCGCTAGCTTTGGCAATTAAATCATCATCGGGATAATTGGCTGAATCACCATCAGTGCGATCGCCAATTTCGAGAGCAACACATCTACATTCGAGCGGTTGACTAAATGATGCCCATCTGCATCACCCGCCCGAAAACCCGCCGCCATACCCCGTTTCAGCCTTTGCTCTCCCGAACTTGTAATTAGAGTAACTTCCCCTTCCTGAACATAGATTAACTCATCTTGCCGGCTGTGCCAATGCCTGAGAGCAGAATAACTTCCCGGCCAAAGTCTCACCAAATTCACCCCAAAATTCTGCAATCCGGCAGCATCGGCCAAGCGTTTTTTAGCTCTCCCCAAAACTGCCGATTGGAATTGCCGAGGGTACTTGGAAGCCGTAATCTGCGGCACATTGTTAGGATCTATAATCATAGATTTTAACCCTCCAACCTATGGTTACAAACTACTCAAATTCTATCTTACTTTTGCGTCAATTCCTATAGCTATTAATTCAATACCGGATAATCCTGGTACTGCATCATCATAATCTACTTTTCGGCGATAGCTTCGCAAATACCTCAAATTTTATGCTATTTTCCGGCGAGTGCGATCGGCACTGACAGCGAATTGTTGCTGAACATATCTCTGAACTTCTCCTGTCTTGCGAATAGAAAGTCCTTCGCTATCCCGTAAATAGTATCGCACTTGAATCAAAGCTGAATAGTAGGTTTTAATGATAAGCTGTTGCACATTTAAACGGTTATACAAGCATTACCCTTGTTTTTGATTTTCCGACGACCCCATTTAATTATTAATGGTCCTTCATTTAAGAGGATACGCAATAAATACTCTAGCTATTCAATTAATGTAAAAAGTGGACTAGCTATATATTTTTTTGTCCAATACCCTACTAATTCAATTCTGTTATAGTTGGGGCTATATTTGGGGAGGAATTCTCACTACAGATTAGGCATTTGTGTTTCAATTTGTTTGAGTTAATCTTCTTTATTAGGAAAACGAGCATTATCCAAAAATATCACTATTTTTGCTCCTTTATCAGCAAATATGGAGCCTGGATTTCCTGCTGATATCCATTTATCAATTAGCTATTTATAAAATTTTAATTCGGGACAATAGTTATATAAATTGCCTTGGTTGAGGGACTTTGCCGACTTTTGTTTATCTGAATTTCTCACTCCTTCCATTACATCAACTCTGCTTTTTTCTGCCTCTTCTGACCTTTTCTCCGCTGCCCTTTTTACACCCGTTATTTCTTATAGTGACTCTTAAGGTGAATCCAATCTCGTCTCAAAACCTTACCTGTTATAGTTCGGGGGTTTCTTTTTCTAATTTTAAATTTTCACCTATTTTTATTTTAAACGCTGTTTTTTTGTCGTAATTTTTCTTGAATTATCGGCTAGAGTTAGCGAGCGAGGTAAACATACTTTTTTTGCTTTAATATCCTCCTAACTTGTCCTCCACTTAATTTTATTTTTGTGGCTAAGTCTAAGTATGTTGCTAATTCCTGCGCTGTCCCTATGACAAAAATATCTCCTAATTGTTGAGGGTATTTCTCTATTATTATTAATAATATCTCTAGATATTTATCTCTGGATTTTTTATGATTGTCCTTCAGTGTCTCATCTATTATATAGTCATTTCAAATAAATGTGAGACAGAGGTAAGATCATGATAAAATCGATAAAAATAGTTAATTAGAAAAA
>NZ_JAUBQB010000115.1:0-13598 GCF_036701035.1 Microcoleus sp. Pol7_B2
GTCACCGTTGCGTCAGCTTTAGCAGAACATACCACAGAATTTGCTTCTACTTATAAGAGTGGCAAAATGAAACGCTCGGAACTAGAAGAATTTTTGGATATAGCCAGCCAAAGCAGCAACACCCTTCTAACTAATCTAAATCAGGCAGCAGCATTGATTCAGAGCTTTAAAGAAGTAGCAGTCGATCGCTCTAGCGAAGAAGGACGAACTTTCTTGGTAAGAGATTATCTCGATGAAATTTTAATCCAATTAAAACCAAAATTGAGAAATAGCAAACATTCGATCGAAATTAAGGGAGACACCAAAATAGCCCTAGATTCTTATCCAGGTGCATTATCCCAAGTTATCACAAATTTGCTGATGAACTCTCTGATTCACGCTTACGAACCGGGCGCTAGTGGAAAGCTGGCTTTTGATTGGCAGCAACAGGGATCTCGACTTAGCTTTGAATATTCCGATGATGGTCAAGGCATTCCCCCAGAAAATTTAAGTAAAATTTTCGAGCCATTCTTTACTACCAAACGCGGTCAGGGTGGTAGCGGGTTGGGATTGCATATTGTCTACAATTTAGTTACCCAAAAACTTCTGGGTGAAATAGAATGTAAAAGTGAGGTCGGAGTCGGCACCAAGTTTATTATTAAGCTACCCGTCCAAATCGATTCACAACCGTAGTTTCCTAAATCCCAACATCAGTAACACAGAAAGGTGAGCAGCAATGGACAAGAATATTTACGGCTTTTCAAATGAAAAATCATCTGAAGAAGTGTTATTTGCGGAAGAAGTTAACTCAGATGAAGAGTTATTTTTTGCCGATGAAGTATCAGAAGATTCTCCGACAGAAAGCTGGAAAATTTTGATTGTAGATGATGAGGCTCAAGTGCACACAGCTACCGATCTCGCCTTAAGAAAGTTTGTTTATGAAAATAAATCTTTAAAATTTATTAGTGCTTATTCGGCTAAGGAAGCTAAACAGTTAATTCAAGAACATCCTGATGTGGCTATCCTCCTGCTTGATGTAATCATGGAAACGGATGATGCTGGCTTAGAGTTTGTGAAATATGTCCGCGAAGTGTTAGGCAATCAGTTAGTGCGAATTATTTTACGCACTGGTCAACCCGGCCAAGTACCCGAAAAAAGCGTTATTATCAATTATGATATAAATGACTATAAAACTAAAACTGAATTAACGACATCAAAGCTATACACTACAGTGCTAACAGCTTTGAGAAGTTTTTGTTTAGGTCAGAAATTGCAGTCTGAAATAGAGCGGCGCGAACAAATAGAACAAGCACTCCGTATCAGTGAAGAAAAAGAACACCAAAAAGCTCTTGCCTTAGAGCATTTTGTCCAAGAACTGCAAGAGACACAACTCCAGCTAGTTCAAAGTGAAAAAATGTCTAGTCTCGGTCAATTAGTCGCAGGTGTCGCTCATGAAATTAATAATCCGGTTAACTTTATTTACGGCAATATCTCCTATGCGAAAGATTATATTAAAGAACTCATCTATGTGTTGAATCTCTACCAACAGCATTACCCACAACCAGAAGCAGAAATTCTCAATGCAATAGAAGATGGAGAGTTGCCATTTATCATGGACGATTTGCCAAAGTTGCTTTCTTCCTTGCAGTTAGGTATCGACCGCATTCGTATAATTGTGGAGTCTCTACGCAATTTTTCGCGCTTAGATGAAACTGAAATCAAATCAGTAGATATTCACGAAGGTATTAATAGCACCTTGATGATATTGCAGCATCGCCTCAAGGCTAAGTCAGATCGTCCTGCTATTAATGTGATTAGAGACTATGGTGAATTGCCGCTTGTAACCTGTTACGCAGGTCAGCTCAACCAGGTGTTTATGAACCTTTTAGCGAATGCTATAGATGCTTTAGAAGAGCGGCAAAGTAGAGAAGAGGGTGCAGTTTTTCACCCCAAAATTTTGATTCGTACTGAAGTCCTACCGGGTAGTTCGCAGGAGAATATTAGCACGGGTTCAGGCATTCGGGTAACAATTGCCGATAATGGCGCTGGCATGACTGAGAAAGTTCGTGCTAAACTTTTCACTCCCTTTTTTACTACTAAACCAATAGGAAAAGGTACAGGCATGGGATTGTCAATCAGCAAAAAAATTCTGCTAGAAAAACACTGCGGTCACTTGGAGTGTATTTCTACGCCAGAGCAGGGAACGCAGTTTATTATTGAGATGCCTACTATCTGTATAGGAACCCATCTCGCGGTAGCTATGGCCTAGAAAATTCATAGGGCTGAATTGATCGTATAGCTGTTTTCAGTGGCATAAAAACAGGGTAAGTGCTAATGGCTAATTAATCTGAATTATGACAGACTTTTTTCGCGCAGCAAGTCCACCCCTTCAAAAGTCGGGCTGCTGTGGCTAAAGCCACCTTCTTCTAACTTAATTGTGTTGGTTTCCCATATATTTTTTAACAATCTCTTCCGAGGTCTTACCAACTGTGCCGTAAAAATACCCCCTATTCCATGTATATAGAGTACAGTGCAGTCAGTAGATAAGCGGAAAAAATGAAACTTTCTGCGATCGAGTTTCGTAAAAAAATAGTCAAAGCTGATGAACCCGGTGATACATCAATTAGGGCGCGGCTGAATTAGGGTATGATAAGTTTATAGTGCGATCGGCAAAAAAATAACACTCATTAAACGCAGATATTCTGCAATGTCCTGAATGTCAGGCAACTTCTGTTAATAAAAATGGTCATAAAAAAAGGTAAACAGAATTATATTTGTGTCGGTTGTTGCAGACAATTTATAGATTGCTATCAACCTCAGAAAGGTTACTCTGAAGAAGTTAAAAATTACTCTCTAAAAATGTAGGTCAATGGTATGGGTTGGCGAGCAATTGAGAGAGTCAAAAATGTGCTACGACAATAATTAATTGGCTCAAACCAGTAGGAAAACTCTTGCCAGATTTTGAGCGCACAGAGACAAATCCACAACTGGGTGGATTGGATGAATTAGAAACATTTGTCGGCTCACAAAAAACTTGCATCTGGTTATGGACAGCAGTAGACCACTTTACACCCGCTATTTTAGGATGGGTATTAGGCGATCATAGTCGCCAAACCTTTGAACAACTTTGGACTGTTGTTCATAAATCGAAATGCTATTGTTATCTGACAGATTGCTGGAAAGTTTACCCAAATTTTACCGAGGAATGTCAAATTATTAACACAACCTATAGGACAAGAGTTGAGCGCGAAAATACAATATTAATACACCCTGATAGCTAGTTTGAAGCGAAAAAAATTTTGTTCTTCTAAATGAGACAACAAGTTGATCAGACTTTCTTTTGGATTATTAATTTACTATATAAAATTTGCTAATCTTCCAATGCCATATCAAAATCAAAGAAATTATTTTGGTTTTATGCGATTGCCGGCGTTGCTTAGTGATCCCTTAATTCAGAAACGACTTTTTTTGTAATATCATCGACGCGATCAACGATTTTCGCTTTGCTGGAAATGCCGCCAAACTTCATGATGACAGACGTACCAAAAATACACGGCTAAATTCACAAGACCTAATAATTTAGTGCCATCTTCTAGCATCGCGTGTAATGCTTGATGTGGAGTCTCTAAAAGATCCTCTAACCGCGAGATAGCAAACAAGAAGAATGCTGCAACTAATGGCAGGTAATGAGTGGTTTTGATGTATCGCCAAAACTTAACTCCGTAAAGGAAAACTGCACTCCCATAACACAAATAAATTATTTTCTTAGATATTCCCAACCGAGACATAATCAAAGTCATCCGAAACCTGTCATCCAGGTAAAAGGCTCCCAGGAGTAAAGCACTAAAAAATAAGAATATCGCCGATCTACTACCCCGATCTTTTTGGCGCAACACTCCGAAAGTAAATGCACAAATTGCGACTGGGAGACACCCGAGAACTTCGGAAACTCCGGTGAGAATGCCTTCGTAAGGGAACCAGAAATTAAAAGGGTCGCTAAATAGGCGTTCAACTCCGCGTCCCTTGTTGTTGAGTTTGGCGTATATGCTCACCCCGCCCAAAATCAGAAGAGTCATAATATTAAAAAAAGCTAAAAACGGTACACCAAAAAAGTTTTTCTTGAAAACTTTTAAAGAATTTGATAACTTGGAAATTTGATTGGATAAAGGTAGATGCTTCATAAAAAATGTCTTTAAGCAATAGAGTTCGTTACTTATTCACTGGTAGCCAAACCACAAAGGTAGTGCCGCGATCGGTTGGATATAAATGAGTTTCCGCCGATGGCAGCCATTTAGGATTGACTGGGGAAAATACTTCTATTTCTCCTTGCATTTGGCGGACTAAATCGCGGGCGATCGCCAAACCCAATCCTGTACCCGGAATTTCGGTCTGCGCTTTTTCTCCCCGGTAGTGCCGCTCAAATAAATGCTCTAAATCCTGGGGAGGAATGCCGGAACCTGTGTCGCTAACGGCAACTGCTATGGCAGGCAATTGGCTGTATCCTGCCCGATCGCCATCCGCTGCTTTGTACCTGACTTTAATATAAATTTGGTGGCCGGCAGGGGTATATTTCAAAGCATTGTCAATTAAATTGCTCAAAACTTCGCGCAAAGCTCGATCGTTCGCTGAGACTGGCGGCAAATCTGCCGGAATGTCGGCTAGCAATTTCAGATGCCTTTCAGATGCGATCGCCTCGGCGGAAATTAACAGCGGTTTTAAGACTTCTGCCACAAAACAGGATTCCTGCAAATTGGCAGCAGGTAACAGCGACAGAGGAGAATGCCGGATTGATTCCACATTGGACATTGCTTTTTCTGAAGTCCCCGATCGCAGTTTTAGATGTGCTTCGCCGGTGTCAACGGTTCGATCGAACTGGCCCAGCAACTCTTGCAGCCGATCGCTCTCTCGGACAATACTAAAAGCCACATTGCGGTTTTTGTCTTCCGGTACCAGCCGCCGCGCTAACAGCTTGCCAAAAGTTCGCAACGCTGTCAGCGGACTTTTGAACTGGTGCAGCAAATTGTGCATCGTGTCGTAAACCTGAGCCTGGATTTGCCGACTCGTACCCAATTCCTGCTGCATCCACTGCGATCGCTGGTCTAAAATGCAGGCTAGGGCTAAGGTGCGAGCAATTTGTTGTATCTGAGCCTCTTCTCGCTCGTTCCAAGGCCTGTCTTGCCGACCGCTGACTAGGAGTCCCATTACAGCTCCCTCGTGTATCAGAGGCGTCACAATTTGCATCCGCTGCTGCCACACATTCTCCGGGCCTTGGCACTGATGGGAACTGCGCTCCTTACCCGGAAGTCGCTCGGGTGCGATCGCCCCCACCGTTGATTCTTCCACAGGCCGAACCGGCGGCGCCAGCAGTCGCGGCACTGGTTTCACTGTCGAGCTTTCGGAACATTGCAACCTCAACCCCTGATTTTCTTCCGATTCGGCTGAGCTTTCTGGGTAAACTGCGATCGGCACCAACTTTGCTTCGCTGCCTTCTACCAACTCTTGTGTCAGGTATACCGCGCTGAATTTCGCTCCCAAACTAACGGCGATGGCCACCTGCGAGCGGCAAAGTTTGACAAATTCTGAACTGGCTGGCATTAACATGAGCGCCACATTAAGATATCTAACGGAATTCTAAGTAAATTACAAACGATCGGCTACCGATTACTGATGAGAGACTTCTAGGTTTCAGGTTTCTTCCCTTTGATAGAAGGCAGCTATGTTGAAGGCATGGGGCTTTCATGAACCAAAATTGCCCCGCATCGCCCTCCGCGCAGCTTCCACCGATCCCCAACCTTGGATCTTGCCGGAACTTGCGGCCAGCCCTACCACAACCCCTACACTTTTGTCGATCGGCACGAATGTTAAGATTATGTCGATATATTAAAAACAGTTGAAATTTTGAGCTAGAACGGATATACTGGCCTCGGATTTGGTAGCTATCATTACAACCTGTCTGCTCATACTGTCTGCTCACAGAGGAGGTAAAGAAATTGGCCAGGAGACGCAAACGCAAGAGTCGCCGCCGACAAGAAGGACGCAGAATTTTAGAGTGTGTGCCTCAATATAGCATCGAGAGCGGCGAAGATAAACCCGTAACAGCGGCTCGCAAGTTCATCCATGCAGAAGGCATTGCTCCCCCAGCTTTGCTGTTAGTCAAGCGTAACGAGCATACCACTGACAGATACTTCTGGGCTGAAAAAGGTTTATTTGGAGCCCAATACGTAGAAGAGAACCATTTCTTGTTTCCCAGCTTAAAGGTGATGTTGGAAGCTACCACAGAAAAAATTCCTGTGGTGTCAGCCAGCCGCGCATAGCTCAAAATGTTTAGCTCAAAACATTGACAGCAATGTTTTTCTAAGTCTTTTAACAAAAGCGCGAGAGTTCTCATTGTCTGGAGAGTGCCAACTGAAATTTCTGCGAAAAGTCCTTACGAATTAGGGTATAAGGAGCCATCGCAACAGGCTTGATCGCAGCCCAAGGGCGATCGCCACAATTGGCACTTTCACGATAATGGTTTTTTTTTACTTTTTGGTCGATCGAACAAGTGGATCAAAAAAACAGCCACTGGTTTATCACTGGTTTATCAACGAAAGAGCCGCTCTTGAGTCATCGGTTTGTCAGCTAGAAGTCTAACTACGGCATCTAGCATATCAAAAAACGTTCCGCGTCAAACTTTTAATCGATCGGTTTCAAATCTAAAGCTTTTTGCATGGCTGCTAGTTCATCGCGGTGAGCTCTGACAGTAACAAAGCTCTTGGTTTGGCTTCCCGACTCAGCAACTGATTCGAGTTTGAGGGAGACTTGCTCAGAGCGTCCAGCTTTTTTCCAGTAAAATACCCCCGCTAGCGGGGACAGCAGTACCAAAGCTAGGAAAATTTGACCCTGTTGAGGAACTAGCATTCCCAAAACCAGTCCCAAGCACAGAGCGCCGCCTGCACTCAGCAGAGTTAGAAAAATAGCTAGAAACCAACTCGGCCGCACAAAACCCTCAAACGTGACTTTATAGTTGGGGGCATCGACGGCTGCAACTCGGTAAGCTCTATCGGCAAAATACTGTTGTAAGTCGGCTAACAGTGACTCTTGAGCGCTCTCAGAAGCCAGCTTGACTTGTTCGATTCGATCTTTGACTGAAGCCTTGATGAAGAAAAACAAGCCAACAGCCAGCAGTAGCGTTAGCACAAATGTTGAAGGAAGAACAGCAGTATCCATCGGTAGAAGTTTGTGTAATTGAAATTATCTACTATTACTTTACATAACTTGACATACGAAAGCGATCGAGGACTTACGCAGACACTTTGTTATCAAAATTCGCAGAAAGCTTCTTCTGCAAGGCGTTTTGCTCTCCATCACCCAATTCCCCTATCTCCCCATCATCCCTAATTCTCAAGTGACAATGCGTAAGTCCTGACGTAGTGTAGCTGCTTTAATCGCTGTGCCGCGGGCGATCGAGCAAAGCGAAGGCAAGGAAGGCAAATCGCTTTGCAAGTAGCGCCAGCATCTCCAGGGTTTAGGCATCCGATTCCAACTCGGTTAACCCGTCTGACCAGTTTCTAAGGGGCGGGAACGACGCTCTGAAGCGCCGTTTCCCTGACCAATGTAATCGTGCCAGAGACGAGCAAGGTCTTGAGCTTGGTGCCGCCACTCAGCGAGGATTTGATACATCCGGCGGGGGCGGCCGCGTCCTTCTACTTTTTTCCAGTAACCGGTGATGACGCCTTCATCTTCGAGGAATTTCAGAGCGCTGTAGAGAACGGTATCAGAAAGGCGGTAGATGGGGAATTCCCTCTCTAGTTGGCCAATCAGTTCTGTACCGTAGGAATCTCCGCGCAATAACACGGAGAGAATGTAACACACAGCTAATTCCTTGTTTAGATAAACAGGAGGGGGGTCTTGAAAAAATTGATAGATATGTTCAAACTTCATCTGTCTTGTCCGCTGGAAACTCTCGTGATACCGTCAGGTTAACGGGAGAGGAAAGCGGGGCGGGGTGTGCCGCTTCCTAATGATTAAGTGGGACACCGGGGAAACAGAGGTGCAGTATTTCCCCAGTGAATGTTGATAGCCCCAAACGCCCTGCACTTCGGTAATGTTTGCCTGCGCCTTGGTTGAGCAGCACTGGCGTAACTAGCCCAATTTTTTTCCTCTTCCAATCTATCGCAGCGACTATTGTCAAGTGTGCGATCGCCTGCAAGAATTGGCAGCTACTTTGGGAGTTAGTGTTTTAACTGAATTTGCCGTTGATGTTTGCGTTTTAGCTTGGCTTTAAACCGAACTCAGGCCTAACATAGCCCGCAGTGTAAAAGTTAGAAAGACAAAAGTCGCTACAATCGAACTAATCAGGGCGATCGCAGTTGCCGGTCGATCGAGCAGGGGTTTGAGTCGCTCGAACAGGAAAAAGAAAATTCCCAGACATATCGTAATGAAAAAGCGCGGGTAGCGAGAGACGTTATTAATAAAATCTTGCATGAGCTTGGTGGGGTAAAGTGTCACAGCACGATCTTTGACTGGTAACACTTGTGAGCGAGTTAGACAATTTTGGCACAGCCGGAGCTAAATCCGCCAATCGGGCGATCGGGCATTTTTGCCGGCGAGGCTGACATATATAATTCTAACGAAAACTTTTTGCCGATGGCTCCGGCACTGTCTGTTTAATGCCACGCGACCTCCGGTAAGAACTTCAGAAGTATTTCTATTGAGTTCTAGTTGTGATAAATATTATAGGGCCGTTATTTCTAGATAAATGTCTGCTTCCGCACCTTTTAAAGTCTTGCCGCGTCCCTTTCTGCGAGGGCCCCGAAGCAAAACTAGGTTGAAGATATTAAAAACCCAGAGAATCAAACTATCCGAATTTTAGTCTTTGATTTGGGACCAAATCCAAAAAATCCACCCTCGGACAGTAGAGTAACGCCTTTTGATAGTTGTAGGATTAAGATCGAGACGAATTTCTGAGATTATTTTACAGATTTTATCTTCTGGCGGAATTCCTCCCAGTTTAAGCGCTAATTGAAACACTAAATAAAAAACTTGACGTTCTAAAATCTTATTAATCAACTCTAGATATTTTAATTTAGGTCTTTTCTGTAAAATAGACCTTCCTTCACTGGTCAAGCAAAAAGTAACTTTTTTTGTCAGGGAATCTTTATAATTTTCTATCAGTCCAATATACAGGCCAGCATTAGTATAATAGTCAGTTTGCCTACGGTCAAATTCATAGTTTTCTGTAATATCATCTTTGGTTAAATCTCTTTCTAATAACAATGATAATAAATCTACTACTCTCTCAAATTTATCAGCTTGTGGCAATGGAACATCTGGCTCTGCAATTACTTTAATATTATTGAATACCCGATCGACATCACTCCGTTGTATTTCTTCGGGAGCGATCGTATAATTCTTTTGTGTTATCAGTTGGAGAGAGTTATAATCTTTATCATTGCTAAATTCATAAATAAAAAAACTAAAAATGTCGTTAGAGTATGTCATGAATACTGGAATTACTTTTTTAGTTATTTTTTTTGACCACAATCTGTAAGGATAGTAAAGTTGTCGAATCAAAAAATTCTTAATAAAATATTTTTTAGCTTCTATCAATATAAAATAATTTTCACTTTCAAATCCTGCATCTATTTCACACTGAGAATTTTTAACTTTGATTGAATATGGTTCGTTGGCGAGTGAATTTATAATATTAAAATCAAAGGACTCTGTAGACATTCTCCCAGAAACAGTATAAGCTGTTTTTTCGCAGAATAAATCATCTATAATACCGATATTAAATGCACAGTGCAATGCGGAACTTTCAGAATATAAATTTGTGTAATCTATACTCTCTATCCCGGGAGGAAACTCAAAAGGAATAACTTCACTTTCACTATCATATTTAACTTCAAAGTGTGTATCAAACTTCCCAATAACGTATTTAGAACGAGAAATGGGCAATATGGATAGATGATTTTCTCGAAAGATATCTGGCAAATTAACCGAGTGATCGAACTTTGCCATCAGCCTGCTTTCTCTTTCTTGATTAATTTGACCAGATGCTATTTCAAAAAAACCATTTTTCTCTACCTCTTCTAATATCTTATGCCTTTCAAATAATATTTCCCAAGCTTTGTCATTGGCAGTTTTCTGGCTTTTACTCATATTTATTTATCCTTAATTTCATAATTCAAAACTAATACTTCATCAACCATACCTCTTTTCAAGGCATTTGAGTTGATACTTCTCGTTGCCCTAACTTTTATGATTGTATCCTGATAATCCTTGTACAAATCCAGAATAAAATCCGTACAAGAATTACTCAGCATTACCTTGCAACCTCTTTTATGTAAAGCGTCAAACTCTTCTTTTAGTCGTTTTTGTTCGTCTCTATTAAAGCCATTGACATCATATCCAGTAAAAGAAGCTGTTTCCGACACAGGATCGTAAGGAGGATCGAAATAAACAAAATCTCCTTTCTTTGCATCTTTAACAGCATCTTTAAAATCCTGATTTAACAGTGTGATATTATTGCTATTTAAGTATTTGTTCACAGCTATTAAAACAGCGTCATCTAAAAAATTGGGATTTTTATATCTACCAAACGGAACATTAAACTGACCTTGGGAATTAACCCTAAACAAACCATTATAGCAAGTTTTATTTAGATAAATGATTCGTGCTGCTTTTTCCACTTCAGACAAAAGTTCATATTTTTTCGTTGAACGATCTAAGTCTCTCATCTGATAATAAGAAGTTTCGCTATTGCTATATTTATCATTGCTTAATTCCTCCATCAGCTCATCTAATGAGTCTCGGATTACTTCATAGCAGTTAATCAGTTCTTTATTGCTATCATTGATAACAGCTTTTTGGGGTTGTAACTCAAACAAGAGTGCGCCTCCACCTATGAAAGGTTCATAGTATGTATGTTTACTTGTCAGCTTAGGAACATACTTAATAATTTCTGGCAATAATTGTCTTTTACCTCCTGCCCATTTCAAGAAAGGTCTTACTAATGGATTTTTCCCTCTTACTAACGTATCGCTTTTCACTCAGATTCCTCTAACGCTACTATCAAATAACAATATATTATAAGTTGAATTTTAGTTCAAGTCAAGAGGGAATGGTGATATTGATTCAAGGTGTAAGTCGCAGTTAAATATATCGACAAAAGCACCTTGACATAAATCTATTCATCTGATACGTCTGGGAAAACAATCAGATTTAAGCCGATCGCACTTGAATCACCCCTCGGTCAAAAACCCGTTTGTCAGTACCGATAGAACTGACAAACATCCGGTCTTCATAGACATCAAACGTCGCAAAACTCAGGCGGCTAGCAGAATACTCCGTCCACTCAGAACGCCCCACCGGACGAGTGCCAGCCCCAGCCCCGCAAATTAAATAAGTCGTACCGTTAATCGAGCGAGTGCGTTCGTAACTGTGCTCGTGTCCGTTGATATAAAGCTGCACGCCGTACTTTTGAAACAAAGGCGTCAAAGTCTTAATAAAAGATTGATCCGATCCGTACACGCCAGAGGAATAAATCGGGTGGTGGCCGAACACAACTTTCCAAGGTGCGGTGCTCTGACTCAACTCTTTTTCCAGCCAAACAAGCTGATTTTCCCAGTCAGCATTGTGATTGGTATCTAAAGCAAAAAACTGTACCGGGTCGCGCCGAAAAGTATAGTAGCGACCTTGCATATTAAAACCCGCATATTTAACTTGCTGGTCGCCGTTACCAGTGCGGATGTCGTGATTTCCCAGACAAGCATAAAATTTTACGTCTTGCTGCAATAACGGCCCATAAGGTTGCTCGAAAACAGCATTAATTTTTTCAAATTCACCGTTATTGTAGATATTGTCGCCGGCGAGAACAGCAACATTAAAAGGGTTTTCCCGGTGATATTGCGCCATCGCCTCAGCGACAGCATACTGACCTTCAGCGCCCGTACCGGTGTCGGCTACCGAAATAAAGCGTAAAATAGGCGGTGAGGCCGGCAAAGAGACCATCGCCCTTTCTGCCTCAACGTTAGAAGGCACAGCAGCGTTGGCGTCTGTACCCCAGGCAGTCCGAAGCTGAAACATTTTCCAGACTCCGGCAAAACCAAAGCTGCTGAGACTGCCTAAAATTAGAAAGTGACGGCGTTTGATGCTCATTTTGATTCGGTTACAACTAATAAAATGATAAATTAAGGTTGAGATGGCTCAACTAAAAATTTATCGCTTTTAGATATATTTGCAACGCCCCAAGGCAGAGAAAATGTCAGAAGAACAACTAAACCAGTCAATTCCAGAACCCTCTCAATCTCCGACACCGCAGGTTGATTCGGCTGCAAAGTCTGCCCCCATTGGCAGCAAAACTCAAAATGCCAGCAGCGCGGTTCCCAAAAATCAGAGAATCAAAACTTTGATGGCATCGATTGGGAATTTGGGAAAAAAAGGCAAAAAATTACCAGCCGAACCCCCCTTGCAGCAAGTAAAGCCGATCGCGCCCACCGCTTCTGACTCAGCAACAGTAACTCCTCCCGCTGTTGCAGCAGAAGTTAACAGTGTGCCACCAAAAGTTGCTGTAAAAGTTGAGAAAAAACCTGTATCCCAACGCAGGGAAGGGAGTTTTTTACAGAACGTCGGTGTACTTTGGCAAAGTATTGTGCGGCTAGTGCGATCGCTACTGCCACCATCTACGAACCAGAAGCTGTCCGATCCAATTTTAAACGCCGCCATAGCAGCAATTCTGATCGTTGCAGTCGGTTTAACTTTCAACAGTTTCTCAGGAAAACCGCCGGAGAAAGTAGCAAAAGTGCCTTTGCCAGCAGCGCAGGAGTCGCCTCCAACTTTTGGTGATTTTATGGCATCGGGAACGCCGAAATCGCCAGAGGCGATCGCACCGTCTGAGCCAATCTCTGCTAAATTCAAAAGCAAGTTGCCCGATTTAGTGGCGCCGGAAAAACCGCAACCAGTAGAAATTATCCCACCGCCCCCGCTGACGCCCGAACAGTCTCTGATTGCTGGGATTCAAAATCAAGTTACTGACATTAAGAATCGACTGGGCGGCGGTTTAGTTGAGTCTGTTCAAGCTAATTTTTCCAGCAGCATTTTGACAGTAAAAGTCGCTGAAGATTGGTACAAGCTCAGCGTAGTTGAGCAAAATCAACTAGCAACCAAGATGTGGAAGGAGGCTAACTCACTCGATTTCAGCAAGTTAGAAATTGCGAATATGGAAGGCAAGTTAATAGCTAGAAGTCCGGTTGTTGGTTCGGAAATGATTATTTTAGAGAGAGGGATT
This sequence comes from Microcoleus sp. Pol7_B2, assembly GCF_036701035.1. Lineage (NCBI taxonomy): Bacteria > Bacillati > Cyanobacteriota > Cyanophyceae > Oscillatoriales > Microcoleaceae > Microcoleus > Microcoleus sp. Pol7_B2. The sequence continues at coordinate 13,250 of NZ_JAUBQB010000115.1, forward strand.
AATTAGAATTTAAATAGTCTGTATCTGTACACCATCTTACCAGCCTTAGAGTCCAGGACGCAGAACCTAATTATGTAGCGTGCTCCCTGTGTACCTTACGGCTGTTGATTTGTTTGAGAAATCTCGAACTTTTCCAAGCTCCGACAGAATGCTAGCATTAAATCATATCATGTCAGCGGTCACGACCACAATTAAATAGGTTTGTAGTGAGGGCTTCAGTCCTCATAAAACTACTAGGAATGAAGTTCTCATATCATGTCCGGTCGATTGAGGGCGATAAGGTAGACAGTTAATTAACATTAATGCTCGACAAATCAGAGAGCTAATTGTCACGCTCCTGCTCCTGCCT
>NZ_JAUBQB010000176.1:0-2153 GCF_036701035.1 Microcoleus sp. Pol7_B2
GGTTAATCCACAGCACTTTAAAAACTGGTTTACAAGCTGCTGCTACTGTACTTCATAAACCTGGAATCGGCTGTAAAAGACCGCACGAGTGAAGCTGTAGCACTAGGCAAGTTGGCAGGTGCTTACCTCAATCTGGGCGACTCGGCCAAAGCCATTGAGTATTTACAGCAATATTTAGGGCTTGCCCCCGAAATTAAAAACCGCCAAGGGGAGCGTGCAGCACTGGCCGATTTGGGAGCCGCTTACCTCTCTCTGGGCAACTATGCCAAAGCCATTGAGTATTCACAGCAGAGTTTAGCGATTGCCCGCGAAATTAAAAACCGCCAAGGGGAGGCTTCGGCACTAGGTCGTTTGGGATACGCTTACTACTATCTGGGCAACTATACCCAAGCCATTGAGTATTCACAGCAGAGTTTAGTCATCGCACGCGAAGTTAAAGACCGCCAAGAAGAGGGTGTGGCACTGGGCCATTTGGGACGTGCTTACGACTCTCTGGGCAACTATGCCAAAGCCATTGATTACGGGCAGCAACATTTAGCGCTCGCCCGCGAAATTAAAGACCGCCAAGGGGAGGCTTCGGCACTAGGCAATTTGGGAGTCGCTTACCTCAATCTGGGCAACTATGCCAAAGCCATTGAGTATACAGAGCAGACTTTAGCGCTCGCCCGCTCCATTAAAGACCACCAAAGTGAAGGGAATGCACTAGGCAATTTGGGAATCGCTTACTTCTCTTTGGGCAACTATCCCAAAGGAATTGAGTATTCACAGCAGAGTTTAGTGATCGCCCGCGAAATTAAAGACCGCCAAGGGGAAGGTGCAGAACTGGGCAATTTGGGAATCGCTTACATCGATTTGGGCGACTCGGCCAAAGCCATTGAGTATTTGCAACAACAGTTAGCCATCGCCCGTGAAATTAAAGACCGCAATGGGGAAGGGAATGCACTGGGCAATTTGGGAATCGCTTACAGCTATCTGGGCAACTATGTCAAAGCCATTGAGTATGCACAGCAAAGTTTAGCCATCGCCCGTGAAATTAAAGACCGCAATGGGGAAGGTGTGGCACTCAACAATCTTGGATTGGCGTTCTTGAAAGCTGGCAACCCCACAGAAGCTGAAAAAATTCTCATGAATGGGATTCAAGTTTGGGAATCGATGCGTCAAATGCTCGGCTCCAACGACGCTAATAAAGTCTCCATCTTTGAAGGACAAACTCGCACCTATCGGACTTTACAACAAGTCCGGGTGGCTCAGAATAACCCGATCGCTGCCTTAGAAATTGCCGAACGGGGACGTACTCGTGCCTTTGCCGATATCCTGACAGAACGCTTATCTTCAGGTTCTACAAATCCGGCGATCGCCACTTCTCCGAACCAGGATCAAATCCGCCAAATCGCCAAAGCACAGAATGCCACTTTGGTGCAGTATTCCATCATCTACAACGAGTTTCAGATTCAGGGAAAAAGCGAACCGCGAGAATCGGCGCTCTACATCTGGGTGATTCAACCGACAGGCGAAATCACGTTCCGCCTAGTTGACCTTAAACCCCTTTGGCAGCAGCACAAAGCCTCTCTAGCCAGCTTGATCGTTGGCAATCAAGAATTCCTCGCTGTCCGCAGTCGCAGCAGTCTTGGCTCCACCCAACCCCAACCCAACTTACCAACACTGCATCAACTGCTGATCGATCCCATTGCCAGCCTCCTACCAAAAGATCCCAATGCCCATGTCATTTTCATTCCCCAAGGTTCCCTGTTCCAGGTTCCCTTTGGGGCCCTGCAAGATGAAGGCGGTACTTACTTAATCGAAAAACACACGATTCTCACCGCCCCCTCGATTCAAGTCTTGGATTTGACCCGACAACAGAAGTTAGCACAGAAGCAACCTAACAGCGGCAGGGCTCTAGTCTTGGGTAATCCCACGATGCCGAGTGTGTCTCCCTCTCCGGGAGAACCCAAACGCCAATTATCTCCTCTACCTGGAGCCGAAGCTGAAGCGATCGCGATCGCCCCTCTGCTCAATACCCAAGCCATCACAGGCGCACAAGGGACAAAGGCTGCGATCGTCCAAAAAATGCCTCAAGCATCGACTATTCACTTGGCAACCCACGGATTGCTGGATGATGTGCGCGGATTGGGAAGTGCGATCGCCCTTGCTCC
>NZ_JAUBQB010000116.1:0-13314 GCF_036701035.1 Microcoleus sp. Pol7_B2
TTGAAAACCTCTGGCTGATTAACCATTCTTTCCACTCAGTTCATGCTGAGTCAATTTGTGCTTAGTCTAAACTCCAAAAGTGAAGCTATTAGTCGTAAGTATCTAGAGAGTCTCAATGAAATCTACCCACTTTATGTTTATTTGGTATTACTAGATGAGCGACAAGCGGGCCGGATACCAGCATGGGAGAGTATTCGGATTGTCAGGGAAAGAGTTGAGTAACAGATATAGCGCCTGGATAGTAGGGACACAACCGTGTTGTGTCCTTTGGCTGCCGAACACAGGATTGTTTGTGAAATAGTATTTTCTAATCTTGCCTGACACTATCGGGCACGCCCACGGCCGAAATACCCGATATCGCCTTTAAGTTTTGACACCGAATCAATTCGTTAAAATCCAAACTGCGCCCTTCAATTTGCGCCACAGCCTCGATCGCCCCCAGCAAATGTCCGGCCGCTTCCGCTTCGTTGTAACCACGCCTTCCCGCTACTCTAATCGCGCCTTCATCAGCATCTAACTCTACTTGGGAACTGCGGTTGTCGCGCCAAATTCGAGTCATCGCGAGTCCCGTCAAACCGCCCGCGATCGCAGTGCCGATCGCATCTCCCTGCAACAATTCTACAACAGTCCCGACAATTCCCGCCAGAGCGGCACCTTGATAAATATCCGGTTTAAACCACTTAACATTGCACAAAAAACTTACATTCCGCAATATCAGTAAATCCCGCTGCGGCTTAGATAGCAGCCGCCACAAATCAAAATTAATATAAATCGGGCGAGATTGATTCCAAGGTAAAGGAAAATCGCAGTCAATTACTGTTGATTGTTGGGGCTTATTAATGATTTTACACGTCATGCGGCCGGAAGCGGGCATCACATCTAACAGGCGGCGAATTTCTGGATCGGGATTCATAAATTTTGGGGTAATTAGTAATTGGTAATTGCATATGTATAAAAAACAATAATATCTCTCAGGGGCTTGTAGGGGCTAGTTTTACCGACAATAATTGCCTAAAACCTACAATCTCGTAAAACCGCGCCCACCCAAGAGCTGATGCGATCGAAATCAAAGTTGATGTAGGTTATTGGTTTTGTGAGGGCGGGTTTCTGTAGATTTTTGACGCTAGTTAAATATTGTTCGTAAAACCCGCCCATACAAGTCCATAGAAGATAATTAAGGGTTTTTCTTGGATGCGGGAGAGGGAGATTCTTGATCTCTGGGAGACGCTTTTTGGGTATTAGCCGAAGGCTTCGGACTGACAATCGCTGGGGCAACTGACGGCTTTGAATTCGCGGCTGGGGATGGCAGTGATTTTGGAGAATCAGGGGCTGTTAGCGGGGCAGCAGGGGCTGTCTTAGCGCCTAAAATGCTGGCGTCTCCGGTGTCGAAGGTGCCGGCGATGCAAGCGATCATCATTGTCGCTAAGGTGCCGACAAATAATGCTTTCCAACCGAGTTCGGAAATGTCTTTGCGGCGGGATGGAATTAGGGCGATTGTGCCGCCGACAAATATGCCGACGGAGGCTAAGTGGGCGAAGCCAGAAAGGGCGTAACTGACAATTAAAACTGTACGATCGCTCACCAGTTTGTTTGCCGATGCTTCTGCTAGAGTTTGATAGGGAGGAATCGCCGTTTCTAACAACCTGCGACCGATAATTACTGACGCTTGCCAAGAGTCGTCTAATTGAACTCCTGTTAATAGCGTCAGGGGATAAAATAAGACTCCCATAATGTTGGCTAAAGTGACAACTTTGAACAAGTCACCAATTGGGCCTGGCAAAATTGCCAGCCAACCAAAGAATTGATTGATTAAGGAAACTAAGCCTAAGATTAAAATCAAAACAGCGGCAATTGCCACAGCCATTTTTACACCGTCCAATGCACCAATAATCGCTGCATCGAGAGGGCTAACTCGTTCGATGGGTTCTCCCCCAACAGTCTCTTGTTTGAATTCTTCGCCGTCCGTGTCCGAAATTTCTTCGCCCACAAACTCGCGGCCTTGAGGCTTAGGTTCTTCCTTGGGAATGCCACCCATTGTCAGGGGCACGCCTGTTTCTGGTACTAAGATTTTGGAGAGAACAAAACAAGCGGGAATGGCGATAATTGAGGCGGAAACTAAATGCCCTAAAATATTGGGAAAAACTGGCTTTAGAAAACTAACGTAAATTGCTAAAGTTGAAGAAGCGGCCGTCCCAAAACAGCAAGAGAGGATTGCACAAAGTTCCGAACGAGTCATTTTCGGCAAATAAGGCTTGACGACAATTGCCGCTTCAATTCCTACAAAAATATTAGCCGCACCGCTGAGGGCTTCTGCGCCGCTCAACCGCATTGTCGTATAAAAGATTTTGGCAAAAAGTTCGGTGATAATTTGAATCACGCCGATGTTGTATAGCAAGGCCATGAGGCCAGAAAAAAAGATGACTGTCGGTAAAGCTCTAAAGGCAAAAATATATCCTAAATTAACTGCCGGAGCTTTACCAGGTATCGGTACAACATTGCTCCCGAATACAAATCTCGCTCCAGCGTCAGCAGCGGTGAATACTCCATCCAGTAAGCCAGTAAACCACTCTAGGGCGATGCGAGTTGGGGGGAACAGGAATACTAAAAATCCTAAGACTAATTGCAGTCCAATGCCCCAGATGATGACGCGCCAGGGAATATACTTGGACTGTCGGTTTTCTGAAAAAATCCAGGCGATCGCACATAAGCCAAAAATGCCCAGAAACGAGATAAGATTGTAGATAGACATGAGCCTAGTCCTTGAAATAGTTGAGAATGCCGATCGACGGCTGGCACCACATCAGTTATACTATTCATCTGACGGCAAATACTAAAAAAAATAACAGGCCGATAAATTACGCACTCAACAGCGTACTGATGTCATTGCTTAGGTCATTCCGAACTCTGCGGATCTTTAGCAAGCCTTGATTTGCCGTAATTACCAGCAGTTTAGATAGAAACTCTAACACATGGAAGCTTTTGCTCCACATCCTCCTGAATGGACTGCGACGGCGGTTCACGCTAATGAGTTTTGCTGTCCCAAGTGCGGCGCTAGCTGCACGGATGCCGCTGAGGTCTGGATTAATCGGCGATCGCCAGTATACACCGAGTTCAACCGCCGCAAGTGGCAAGAATTTTACCGTTGCCAGTGCGGCGACGTTTGGTGGGCATGGAGTAACGATAGGCCTCCTTCTGAACTTGTGCGTCGCGATCAGAGTTCGGATGACAGCCCCGATGACGGCCCGGATGATGATTTTTAGAACGGTGACAGAATTTTCGCTTTTCGATTTTCGATTTTATTTAAAATTAGGCTAAGGTGCGCCTCGGCGCACCCTACATTTAGATAGGTTAGCGCCAGTTATCAACTAATTCATCACGTCAAGTATTCCCTTGACTACGCCTTCCATGACTCTTTCAATTAAGCTCAATTCATTTTCGCCGATCGACTCATTTAAGAGCATTGACTGAATTCGGTGTCTGTCATCGCGAGTCAGTTCGCCTGACGAAAATATCCGTTCTACTATTTGTTCAGTTAGAAATGGGAAAGCTGGAGTTTGCATGGTTGGTCTCTAAAAGCATCAATATTTTGTTTTTAACTTTATTAGAGGAGCCAGTTATGGTGTGGGTTTTTGCTGTTCCACCCAATCAGTGCTCCAATTATAGGACTCTGGGGGGATTTTGTCAATACACTGGCGACAGATAAATACAAAATTTGCCTTAAATTTCCGACATTCTGGGAACGGGTGCTTTTGGAGTGCGATCGACTGATCCCCTGTGCCTGCAAAGTCGATTCGCCCCGGCGGTGGCGGTGTTTGATCGACCTTTTTAAGTTTATTGGCACTCTGGCGGAACATTACAGCTCAAAAAAAATCAAAACGATAAGAGATTAAAATTGGTAATGGAGAATTGGCTTTTTTGAATTCCCTCTTCCTTCCGGCTAATGACTAATGACTAAGAACTAATGACTAATGACTAATGGCTTCCTCCAATGACCTATTTTCGTTCGGCTCTAATTTTGACATTAGGTTTTTGGCTGCTACCGCTAGCAGTTCGATCGCAATCTGTCGTTCCGGCCAATGACGGCACTAATACTGTTGTTAAGTCCGACCAAAACCGCACAGACATTAGTGGCGGACAACTGTCAGGAAACGGGGCAAATCTGTTTCACAGCTTCAGCCAATTTAATCTTAGCGAAGGTCAAATTGCTAATTTTCTAACTAATCCCAACATTCAAAATATTTTAGGGCGGATTTCCGGCGACAATGTTTCCGTAATTAACGGTCTGATTTCTGTAAGCGGTGGCAACTCGAATTTATTCTTAATGAATCCTGCCGGAATTGTCTTCGGTCAAAATGCTAGATTAAACGTGCCGGGGTCGTTTTTGGCGACAACTGCTACAGGTATTGGTTTCGGCGATCGCTGGTTCAATTCTGCCGGAATTAATGATTACAAAGCTTTACTGGGGAATCCTAATCAATTTAATTTTAATAACTCACCAGTTGGGGCAATTGTCAATGCGGGAAACTTGGCAGTTGGCAGCGGGCAAAGTTTAACTTTGCTCGGTGGCACCGTTATTAATACAGGACAATTATCCGCTCCAGGCGGTCAAATTACTGTGGCTGCTGTTCCGGGACAAAATGCAGTCCGCATCAGTCAAACGGGTAACTTATTGAGTTTAGAAATTACTCCGTCTTTGCAGTCTGAAAAATCGGCGATCGCCCCGGTTTCTTTGCCTCAGTTGCTAACGGGTCCCGGCGTGGCGTCAGCCACAGGTTTAACGACTAACGAACAAGGTCAATTGGTACTGACTGGCGGCCAAACAGTGGGGATAAATGGGGGAAGTGCGATCGTCTCCGGTTCTGTAAATGTATTTGGCCCTTCTGGGAATGCTGGCGGCACAGTCAATATTTTAGGGGAAAAAGTCGGACTGTTCGCCGCAAATATCGATGCTTCCGGGACGAACGGCGGAGGTACTGTGCGCGTCGGAGGCGGTTTCCGGGGGATGGAACCAGTTCCGAACGCACTGGTAACTTATGTTAGTCCTGATTCTACGATCGCAGCAAACGCGATCGACCGCGGCAATGGCGGCACTGCGGTAATTTGGTCAGACAATATAACTCGCTTCTTGGGCAATATTAGTGCTCGCGGCGGCACTGTCGCAGGTAACGGCGGAAGAGTAGAAGTTTCCGGCAAAAATGCTTTAACTTTCCAAGGAGAGGTCGATACCCGCGCGACTAACGGTGCGATCGGCAATTTGTGGCTCGATCCGGCAAATATTACGATCGTCAGCGGTAACGGCGACAGCAGCGCGCCATCAACCGGTGGCGGACTCGAAGCGGCACCAGAACCCAATGAAACATCGATCTCAGAAGTGCAGTTGGAACAGATGGCGGCCGGCAGCAACGTGGTTCTAGAAACCCCGGGCTACATCACCCTCCAAGACTTGCCCGATAACAAACTTTCCCTGCAAGCGAGAACGGGAGACACCGTAACATTTAGATCCGGCGGAGTGTTTGTTGTCAATGATCCCAACGATTTAATCGAGACTCAAGGTGGCAACATCAACATTTTTGGCAGCAGCATCTCTCTGGGCGGACTCAATGCTAACGGCGGCAATATCGCTATCACTGCTAACGGCATTGACTTCAGAGGCGGCAGCAATTCTGTCAGCAGTGCGGGGGGAACAATTCGCTTGCAACCCAACGACAGCCGAGCAATTCGGATCGGTGGCACCGGCGATATTTTGGGCATTTTAGACTTGACGGCAACGGATCTCGGCGCTTTGGCGGGGGGTTTCGGCTCGATCGCGATCGGGCGCGAAAACGGTAGCAGCTCGTCGATCGCGATCGTCGCACCCATTACTTTCAACAGCCCGCTGACACTTCAAAGCAGCTCGATCGCGATCGACAATCCCCTGAGAACAAGCGGCAGCGCTAGCTTGACTCTCGACGCGCCCAAAACCGATCTCAACGCCAACATTGCGACATCCGGCGGCGATCTCACTTTTACAGGAAACGCATCCCTCAATGCTGACGTGGCTTTGAGCACAGAAGCTAGGGGCAACATTCTGTTCTCCGGTAGCCTAGATGGATCTCGCGCCCTGAGACTAGACGCTCAGCGAGTGCTGTTCGGCGGTACAGTCGGTCAAGCTGCACCGCTGGCGAGTTTGACTGTCAACGCCGGTAGTACCCTGGTTTCGGGCAATATTGCGACATCTGGCGACATGAATTTCAATAGTAACGTCACAGTCGATCGCACCGCCGCCCTAGCCGCCACTACCGGCAATATCACTTTTGCCAATACCCTCGACAGCACGCCGGGCCGGGCTAATAATTTGACGCTGCGCGCTGGCGGCAACATTACTTTTGAGGGCCTAGTCGGTCAAACTCAGAGGTTGGGCCTGCTCTCGGCTGACGCTGCTAGCGTGACTGCTGCTTCCACAATTACAGCGCGCATTTTGAGCGTTAACGCGCGAGATTCCGCTACGTTCGGGGGGGACAGCACGGCCGCTTTGGGAGCCGATATCAAGGCAGAAAATGTCCTCTTAGAGGGTAATTTAAGGACGGATGGCGGCAGCGTGAACCTGCAAGGAAGCGGCGAGGTTCGGACTGGTAATATTACCTCGAACGGTGGGAGGATTCGGGTTGAGGGAAATACTGTTGCAGCAGGTGCGATCGACTCGTCATCGGCGGGCACAGGAGGCGCGATTGCTCTCCAAACCAATGCTGGGGCTTTAACTGCGGGAGCTTTGAACGCTTCGGGGGCGATCGGCGGAAATATTGCTGTCACCTCGAAGGCGGGGATTTCCGCTCTAGATATCAACTCCAGCGGCACTTCAAACGGCAACGGCGGGGGCGTCTCTGTGAACGCGACTGGTGACATTCAGTTGGGCTTTATCAACGCTAGAGGCGGCACTGGTGGTACTGGCGGCAGCGTTGATGTGAGAACCCTCGGTTTGTTTGGATCGAACAATGTTTTCAACGATGATATATCGGGCAATATTTCCAGTATTTCTACTACCGGAGGTGCGGGGGCGGGGGCGATCGCAATTCGCCACGGAGGCGGTAGCGATCGACCGTTTGTAGTTGGCGGCGCGATCGACAATGGAACCCGGGGAAGCATTAATGCTGGCGCCGGAAACGCCATTTTGCCGACTTTTTCTTTTGGACAAACTTACACCCAAGGAAGTTTACCAAATCAGATTTCCCTAATTACACCGGCCACGCCCTCTACTCCTGCACCAATTCCCGAACCAATTCCCGAACCAATTCCTGAATCAATTCCCGAACCAATTCCCGCACCAATTCCCGCACCAATTCCCGCACCGCCTCTAGAGTCCGTAAATCCTGATCCGGATCTGTCATTTCCTGCATCTTTGCAAGTAGAATTGCGATCGCCCAATCGAGACAGAAATTCCGCAATGAGCCAGGATATTTTCGCTCCTTATCGCAGATTAGATGCGGCAGGTTCGGGAGTTTTAGAATTTGAACAAACCTTTACTCGCGAGTACGAAAAATATCTGGACTTACCCCCAAGAAAGCCGATTACTAATCTATCGGTGATTTACGAAAGTCTTCGCAAAAACGAACAAATTACCGGGGCAAAATCTGCAATCATTTATATGAATTGGCTCAGGAGAGCGGATGCAGCCGCAGCCAAAGAAAATGGTTCAGTGCTGGTGGCAAGTCGGGATTTATCTAATCTATTGCCTGTGAGAAAAAACCTCACCTCCGGGCCCCCTCGCCCTTTAGAAGATAAGTTGGCCCAGAGGTTGTCGCCACAGAGCCAAGAAATTCCAGATGTTCCTAACGGGGAGCATTTAGAATTAGTGTTAGTCACAGCTAACGCTCAACCTCTGCGCGTTGTAGTTCCGGCGACAACGCGGTGGCAGGTGTTGCAATTGGCGGATGCCCTGCAAACCGAAATAACTAATCCCAGAAGAAGAAGCAGCATTAGTTATTTGGATTCGGCTCAAAAACTTTATCGCTGGTTAATTGCGCCAATGAGCGCAGAATTGGCTGCTTTAAATATTGACAATTTAATTGTAATTCCGGCAGCAGGTTTGCGGAGTGTGCCCTTTGCTGCTCTTCACAATGGCAAACAATTTTTAGTTGAGCAATACAGTCTTAGCGTGATGCCGAGTCTGAGTTTGACTGATATCGGCTACGACAATATTGCGGATGATGAAGTTTTGGCAATGGGGGCGTCGGTATTTGAAGATAAAGCGCCATTACCAGCGGTACCGGTGGAGTTAGAGTCGATCGCGCCGCCCTCAGAAGGAAAATCATTTTTGAATCAAGATTTTACTCTCGGAAATTTGCAAGCTCAGCGGGCAAATCAGCTTTTTGGAATCATTCACTTAGCAACTCACAGCGAATTCCAGCCTGGGGAACCGAAAAATTCTTACATTCAGTTGTGGGATACTAAATTACGTATCGATCAAATGCCACAGTTGCGGTGGAATGAACCGCCGGTGAATCTGTTAGTTTTAAGCGCGTGCAGTACCGCTTTGGGCGACGAAGAGGCGGAGTTGGGGTTTGCGGGTTTGGCAGTAGCTAGCGGTGCTAGATCCGCTTTAGCGAGTTTGTGGGAAGTCAGCGATGATGGGACTTTGGGGCTGATGACTGAGTTTTATCGGCAGTTGCGGGCCCCCAGACGCGGTGGCAATTTGATGATTAAAGCGGAGGCTTTGCGGCGCGCGCAATTGGAGATGCTGCGGGGGCGCGTGCGGATTCAAGACGGGATGTTGCGAGCCGAAGGGCTTTCTGGGGGTCTAATTTTGCCTCCAGAAATTGCGGCGCGGGGTGATCGAGTGCTTTCGCATCCTTATTATTGGGCCGCCTTTACAATGATTGGCAATCCTTGGTAATAGACCTCTTGCAAAAATCCTTTTCATTATATTGATGGGCCGGAGAACCCGTCCTAATTATTTTTGCCAGAGGTCTAATGAAGATGTGGAATAAAGAAGGAAAAAGAGGCGATTTGTACTCGCTTTCATTACATGGTAATTCCCCTATTTATACTCTAATTATGCAGCGCCCACATCTCCTAGGAAGACTAACGGGGATCGCCCTTCACTCTGTTCTGCCTGCTTTTGGAGGAAACTGCGATCGCACTCCTCACCTAAATATTTATTTGTACTTTTTTGAAGAAATGTAAAAATTAATATTTTTTTAGTTGGAATTTAAATTTTGCTTAAAGTGCAGGCTAGTCTTTATATTAGAGGATACATCTACTTAGAAATTGATAATTGCTAAAAAAATCTGTATTTATTATTAAAAAAGGCTGCAAAAATGATTAACTTAGCTGGCTACGAGATTACCAACCAAATACATGAAACTAACAATTCTTTAGTTTACCGAGGACTGAGAAAGCAAGGCCACCAACCAGTCATTATCAAATTTCTCAAGCAAGATTATCCGATGCCAGCTTCGTTAGTCAGATACAAGCAGGAATACGAAATTACACGCAATCTTAACCTAGAAAGTGTACCTAAAACCTACAGCTTAGAAAAATACCAGAACAGTTTGGCGATCATTTTCGAGGATAGTGGTGGAGAATCATTAAAGCTGTGGTTGGCTTATCAAAAACTTACCTTAGAAGAGTTTTTGTCAACCGCTATTAAAATAACCAGAGCTTTAGGTCAAATTCATCAACATAACATTATTCATAAAGATATCAACCCCAGCAATATTATTATTAACTCGACAACAGGGCTAGTCCAAATCATAGATTTTGGCATCTCTACTGTTTTAACTCGTGAGAATCCTACCCTAAAAAATCCTAATGTTTTAGAAGGCACTCTGAGCTATATATCGCCGGAACAAACAGGCAGAATGAACCGAGCGATCGACTACCGCACTGATTTTTACTCATTAGGAGTCACTTTTTACGAACTGCTAACGGGGCAACTGCCATGGGATTACAACGATGCAATGGAATTAGTGCACTGTCATATTGCTAAACAAGCAGTGCCGCCCCATGAAATTAATCCAGAAAGAGGAATTTATAAAGCAGTTTCTGATATAGTAATGAAGCTGTTAGAAAAAACGGCTGAAAAAAGATACCAAAGTGCTTGGGGAATCATCGCAGATTTAGAAGAATGCCTGGAACAACTAGAGGCTAAAGGAACGATTGTAGATTTTGATCTCGCCCAAAAAGATATTACGGATAAATTTCAAATTCCCCAAAAACTATATGGGAGAGAACGAGAACTAGAAACCTTGCTAGCCGCGTTTAATCGCGTCAGCAATGGCACGAAAGAAATTATGTTAGTGTCGGGTTATTCTGGGATTGGTAAATCAGCATTAGTGCAAGAAGTTTATAAGCCGATAACTAAGGCAAGGGGTTATTTTATTGCCGGAAAATTCGATCAATTTCAACGCAATATTCCTTACTCAGCGCTCGTTAAAGCTTTTGGGTCCTTAGTCAAGCAACTGTTAACTGAAAGCGAAATCCAACTCAATAGCTGGAAAGAAAAACTTTTAGGGGCTTTTGGTGATAACGGTCAAATCATTATAGATGTCATTCCCGACATAGAACTCATCGTTGGCAAACAGCCACCCGTCCAAGAATTAGGGGCTACAGAAGCGCAAAACCGTTTTAATTTAGTCTTTCAAAAATTCATCCGGATCTTTGGCTCTGTGGAGCATCCCTTAGTCATTTTTCTGGACGATTTGCAATGGGCTGACTCCGCTACTCTAAAACTGCTGCAAGTAATGATGGCAGATGAGGAAACAAAATATTTATTTCTAATGGGTGCTTATCGAGATAACGAAGTGAGCCCCACACATCCCCTGATAATGACTTTGGAGGGGCTGCAAAAGCAAGAGGCTACTATTAACCAAATTACCTTAACTCCCTTAGATATCGGACATATTGCTAACTTGATAGCTGATACTGTGCGTAGGGATAGAGGCGCAGTCATGCCGCTAGCTGAGTTAGTCGTCGGTAAAACTCAAGGCAATCCTTTTTTTGTCAATCAGTTTCTCAGAACTCTCTATGAAGAAACCCTCCTGAATTTCAATTTAGTGCAAAGAAGCTGGGATTGGAATATTTCACAAATCGAAGCAGTAGGCATTACCGATAACGTTGTTGAGTTGATGGTCGCAAAATTGAGAAAAATGCCCGAGCCAACTCAACAAATTTTACAATTAGCCGCTTGCGTTGGCAATAGTTTTGACTTAAACACTCTGTCTGTTGTTCATGAAAAATCTCCCGCTGCAACCTTTCAAAAGCTATTGCCAGCCATTCAAAATAAACTAATTTTAGCCACTTCTGAACTCGGCGTAACAGAAGAAGAAATCGTTCAGTCTCATCTCGTCATTACTACTTATAAGTTTTTGCACGATCGCGTACAACAAGCAGCTTATGCCCTGATTGAGGAAGCTTCTAAAAAAACTGTTCACTTACAAATTGGTCGCTTGCTGTGGCAAAATACCTCGCCAGAGAAACGAGCGGAAGAGATATTTGCGATCGTCGATCATTTGAATCTGGGAATTGAACTCATTAGTGATGAATCCGAACGAACTGAAATTGCAAAACTTAATTTAACCGCAGGTCAAAAAGCTAAAGCAGCAACGGCTCATGCTGCGGCTACCCAATATTTGCAAGCAGGTTTGGGACTGCTAGCAAATTCTAGCTGGACTCATCAGTACGAACTGACATTAGCACTACATACCGAAGCAGCAGAGGCAGCATTTCTGAGTGGTGACTTTGACCGGATGCAGAAATTAGCTGAGGTCGTGCAAAACTGTGCCAAAAACCTATTGGAAAAAATAAAAGTCTATGAAGTCCAGATTCAAGCTTCCGTGTCGCAGAAAAAGCTACTAGAAGCCGTTAATACAGGGTTAGAAGTTTTAAAGCTGTTAGGGGTGGAGTTTCCCTCTCAGCCAAACCCGTCAGATATTGGGCAAGCACTGGGGGAAACGGCGGCAATTTTGAAGGGGAAGCGAATTGAGGATTTAAGTGACCTGCCTCAAATGACAGATCCCTATAAACTAGCAGCTATGAGACTTATATCAAGTATTTTTGCTCCTGCATACATTGCTGCTCCACAACTGTTGCTCTTGACGGTGTGCAAACAAGTAGATTTATCCGTCCAATATGGTAATGCTTCTCTTTCTCCCTTTGCTTATGCCAATTATGGTTTTCTCCTTTGTGGAATTGTGGAGGATATTGATTCGGGTTATCAGTTCGGTCAATTAGCTTTAAGTCTATTGTCAAAGTTGAATGCTCAAGAAATCAAAGCCAAGACATTTGTCCATGTAAATATATTTACCCGACATTGGAAAGAGCATCTGAGAGAAACGTGCGAGCCTTTAGTGTCTGCTTACTCTAGCGGAATAGAGACAGGAGATTTAGAATATGCAGGCTTTAGTCTAATACATTCCTCCTGTGCAGCTTACTATAGTGGCCAAGAACTGACTCTGCTAGACAGAGGGATAGCAATTAACAGAGATGCTATTTATAATGTCAAGCAAGAAATAGCGCTTAATTATATAGAAATAAATTGGCAAGCTATATTAAATTTGTTGGGAAAAAGCGAAAAACCTTGCATTCTGAAAGGTGAAGCCTGTGATGAGGAGCTGAAGTTGCCATTATACCAGCAGGCAAAGGACAAATCGGCAGTTGCATACATATATTTGAACAAAATTTACCTATGTTATTTGTTTGAAAATTACTCAGAAGGCATTGAAAATACTGCTCTAGCAGAGAAGTGTTTAGATGCAATGGTAGGATTGCCCGTTATTCCTATCTTCCATTTTTACGATTCTTTGGTGCGGTTGGCCGTGTATTCTGATACTCCACAGTCAGAGCAACAGCGCATTCTTGACAGAGTACAAGCTAATCAAGAGAAAATGCAGAAATGGGCGCATCATGGCCCAATGAATTATTTGCACAAATTCTATCTAGTAGAGGCAGAACGGTATCGGGTTTTAGGGGGGAAAATCGAGGCAATGGAAATGTACGAGACAGCGATCGCTCTGGCTAAAGAAAACCAGTATATCAACGAAGAAGCACTCGCTCACGAACTGGCAGCCAAATTTTACTTGTCATGGGGCAAAGAAACGATCGCCCAAGTTTATATGCAAAACGCTCATTATAGCTACCAAGCTTGGGGCGCTGTAGCTAAAGTTAAGCATTTAGAAGAAAAATACCCCCAATTCCTAGCTAGAACCTCAGCCAAGACAACAACTCAAACGAACGTTAACACAACAACCAATGCGCCTAATAGCACTAGCACCAATTTGGGAGAGACGCTAGATTTAGCCACAGTAATGAAAGCTTCCCAAGCAATTTCAGGTGAAATAG
>NZ_JAUBQB010000117.1:0-7892 GCF_036701035.1 Microcoleus sp. Pol7_B2
CAACTTATATTTAACTCTGCTTGAATATATCGATCGCTCCTGCTCTTGGTTGGCGATCGATTATTCAGCAAGCCCTACGTATCAAAACCAAAGAAACCGGGTTTTTGGCAGTTTATGCCAGCATTCAAGAAATATTCTCGCAAAAAACCCCGGTGGTTGAGCGAAGTCGAAACCCTGACCACCCGTGCGTAATTCCTAATCTAATCAAATACGCTTAGTCGCAAAGTTTTAGCTATTTTTTCTAATAGAAATAAGCTACCAATAGAATTTCCGTCTTTATCCAAGGGCGGACTGTAAAAGCCGATCGCACCTTGACCCGGAATTACCGAGAGCATTGCCCCGCTAACTCCCGACTTGGCCGGCAGTCCCACCCGCAGCGCAAAGCGGGCCGATGCTTCATACAAACCGCAAGTTGCCATCAGCGCTGTGACAGTACGGCAGTTTTCCCCCATTGCTCGATCGCCACTATTTACCAAAACCATCCCCAGCTTAGCTAAATCCTCCACAGTTCCCGACAAACAGCAGACGCAATTGTAGGTTTCTAAAGCAATTTCCGCATTTTGAAGATAACCCGATTCTACCATTTTTAAGGCGAGATTCCAATTGTTTTGATTGGGATTTGTCTTCACTGAATCGAGCATTAACTCGTCAACAAATAACTGACTGTTTGCCTGTTGATTCAGCCAATCGAGCAAGTTTTGACAGCGTGCCACAGCATTTTGACCGGGAATCAAAGACGCTAGGGCGATCGCCCCGCTATTAATCATCGGATTTCTCGGCTTCCCTTGGTCTATTTCGAGTTGAGTTAGGGAATTGAAAGGTAGTTCCGAAGGCTCACAGCCAACGCAGTCAAAAACCGTTTTTTCGCCCAATTCGCACAGCAAATAAAGCAGCACAAAGGGCTTGACTACACTCATCAGCGGGAATGTTTGAGCAATGCTACCCCAGCTCATAATTTGACCATCAATTGCCCGAATTTGCACGGCAAGCCTTTGTCGATCGGCTTGCGCTAGGAGAGGTATGTACGCAGGGATTCGACCAGATTTACTGCGATTAATTGCCTCTTTTGCCCAAGCTGCCAGTTGTTCCGGTTGCAAGGAAGATAGTTGACTGGTGGATATTTTCACTGTCGATTATTTAGATTATTTGAGATTTTAGATAGGCATTCCTAGGGCGATGTTGAGCCATAAACTCGGTTTATTAACCGAATTGCGTCACTTGGGCTCTCTGCTGGCAGAAACCGGGTTTCTTAGGTGAGATAAGGCAAGCTCATAATTTGATGAAATTTTTGTGTGGTGTCCCGCCTGGCCGAAAAATACAACGCAAGATGCCCGACAGCTTATTTAAGGCTGTTGACCTTTGGGCCCGCCGGGAGCAAATAAATTTATTGACAATTTTTCATAAAAAAACCTGTATTTTGCATAAAAACCTCCCCTTCACCCAGATAGGTAATTAGCAGCTTCAAGGCAACGCTGCTAGCCAAAACAAACAAGCACTAGCTGGAAATGCCTTCAGATTCTGATGTCTAAGCTCCAGCAAGGGGCGGCGTGCATATTTAACTTAATTCTTTCAGAGTTCGCCAAATCCTGTCCGGAAAACCCCCGAACCTTTAAGAATGTACTATCCAACCGGATCTACCAAAATCAGGATAAAAAAATGACAGAAGCGAAAGCAGAAGCACCAAAGCCCGCTCCCATGATTTTTAAGGGTGTATGCAGCGACGGAGTTCTCAAAGGCAAAGAAATTGAAGGCAAACTAGATATCAAAGTCAACGTTGAATCAGTCACAAACCCACCAGCACCAACCAAACCAAAAGCCGGGTGGGATACGACTGTATTTTGGGTGCTGTTTTTATTAGTTGCCAACTTGGCAGCCGGCGACCCCGCCGGAATGAGAAAATACAGCTCCCCACAAAGGTCTTCTTCTCATCAGATGTTAAACCAATCTGGGGAGCAGTCGCTGTTGCCTAAGAAAAACACCAGCAACTTGCCACTTTAGGCTCTGGGAGCCTGCCAGCCGCGCAAATAGTAATAAAAAGACCCGAAATATTCATCGAATACTCGCGTCGTAGTTACCAAAGCTTCTGCACTAGGCAAAAAATCTCCCGCGTCTAAGCGGAGTCTACTGGATCTCCCTCCTGAGGTGGGTTGAAAAGTGTAGAAGTCGGTAGCCCTAGGAATCACCTGGATTCCCATATTCGCAAAAGCGAGGCTGGCACGGCGCATCTGAATCGCAGATGTTACCAGGATGACTTTGCGCGGGGCGCCACGGCTGTCGAGTATCTTTCTCACCTCTTCAGCGCTGGTGCGTATGTTGCTGCCGTTATTGTCGAGAACGATACTGCTGCGCGGCACGCCCATGTTGTTTGCCAGCAAAGTCTCGATATCCTTAGCTTCACCAACATAACCCTCCAACTCGTCTCTCGGGCCAGCGGTAACGATGACCATCGGTGCGAGTTGTTTTCTGTACAAAACGGCAGCATAGGGCAGGCGATTGCCTGTATCTGTCAGTTGAATCGCTACTCGGTTGGGGATGTGAGGCTGAGTGGTTCCCTTGCCCAGCAGAACGATCGCCGCTGCGGTTTCGTCGCAGCAAACTGTGCGGACGGCTGCGGCGGCGTCCCGTTCTGCTTGCTCGGCGAACCAGTAAGCGACAACTGGCATACTCGAAAGGATCAAAACTAGCAGGGCTGCCAAGATCATTCTCGGCGCCGGGTTGCGGATGCCCCCGTTCGTGATCAGCGCGGATGCAATCACCAACAGCGTGATTGAAAAACCCAGCGGCTTAAAGAAGAAGGCTATTAAGCCGAAAATCGCTGCTCCGACCGGGGTGTCTGGCGCAAAAAAAGCTAGGATCAAAAGGCTGATCAGCAGCAAAACGCGCAGCCGATCTAATAATGGATTGTCTTTGCCTCCTGATTGATCCCACCACGATTTGAGCAGTGAGAACAGGAGGAATAGAAATAGAATGCGAGCTAACAGTTCTGGCATCTTGCAATATTCTGTGTCTTCATAAATTAGTACAGAAGTTTTGGAAACGATCGCGAATTTAGCTGCGGGAGGAAATACGAGAATCGGTGAGTTTTTAACTTTCGCCAATAACGCAGCCCGATCGCATTTATCCTAATGCTCGCTTCCGGTCAGCTATCAACTATTGGCTGCAGGGTGAAGCCCGCTACTTCCAGTCACAGATTGCTGACAGTTAATTGGTAATTGATAACTGGTAATGGTTGATTGATAATTGGTAATGAATCGAACACGCCGCAGGTGAAATTGGCAATTCAACTCTGCTTTCTGCTGCCTGCTTTTTGTCCCCATTACCTGTTACCCATTCACCAATCCCAATTTATCGGCGCTTCAGTTGATTCCGAATTGCCTGCGTTACCGTTTGAATTACTTTAACACGAGCATAATACTTGTTATCGGCCGCAATTAGCGTCCAGGGAGCAAGCGGCGTGCTGGTGCGGTGAATCATTTGATTCACCGCCACTTCATAATAATTCCACTTTTCCCGATTTCGCCAATCTTCCTCGGTGAGTTTGTATTGTTTAAAGGGATTATTTTGCCGCTCTGTAAACCGCTTTAGTTGCTCGTCAGGACTGATGTGCAGCCAGAATTTAACTAAGACACAACCGAAACTGGTGAGTTGCTCCTCAAATTCGTTGATTTCCTGATAAGCTCGGCGCCATTCGGGTTCGGTGGCAAATCCTTCGACTCGCTCGACGAGCACTCTACCATACCAACTGCGATCGCAAATGCTGATTTTACCAGCCGTTGGCAGCCGTCGCCAGAACCGCCAGAGGTAGTGATGTGCTTTTTCTTCGTCTGTCGGGGCCGCAAAGGCATTAACGGTGTAACTGCGGGGGTCTAATACGTCCGTCAAGCGTTTGATTGCTCCTCCTTTACCGGCGGCGTCCCAACCTTCAAACAGCACTAATACGGGGATTTCCTCTTCGTCAATGCTTTGTTGCAGTTTGCCAAAACGGGTTTGTTGTTCGCGAAGTTGCTGTTTGTATTCGTCGAGGGACAGCGATTGAGTTAAATCTACTTGAGCCAGCAAGTCGGGTTCGCTGGGTTGCAAGCTTTCTTGAGGTGGCAATTTTACGGGTGCAGATTGCATCGGCAGTCTGTCTAAGGCTTCTGTAATTGTCGCTGCCATTTGCGTTAAAACTTTGACTCTGGCCCACCGCTGACAATCGCCTTCTACTAGCGTCCAAGGTACCGGGCCCGTGCCGGTTTGGGCTACCATTTCTTCGGCAAAAGTTGTGTATTCTTGGTATTTTTTGGCTTGTTTCCAATCTTCGGGCCGCACTCGCCAAGCTTGTAATGTGTCGTCTTCTAGTTTTTTGAGCCGGTGCTTGAGCTCTTTTTTGCTGAGGTGAATCCAAAATTTGGCAATTGCTGCGCCGTCATCTACCATCTGCCGCTCGAAGGCGTTGATTTGCCTGATGGCTGTCGGTACTTCTGCCTCGGAGATTCGATCGAACAATCGGTCTTCTAAAACATGAGTGTACCAACTGTGGTAGAAAAAACCAATTTTGCCGCGGGCGGGGAGTTTCTGCCAAAACCGCCATAGGAAAGGATAGCCCATTTCTGCATCTGACGGCGGCCAAATTGGGTGGACGGCAAACCCCCGCGGGTCCATATACCCCACCATTTTTTTGACTAAAGCACCTTTGCCGGCGGCGGCCCAACCTTCGAGAACGATAATTGCGGGCAATTTTTTTTCCCTGCAGGCCAGTTGGAGCGATCGCAACTGCTGCATTAAAACTTCTATCTTGGCATCGTAGGTTTCTTTATCTAGGGAAATGTTTAAATCCAGGTTGTCAAGCATATTTACCTTCTACCAATCCGCAATCTAGTTTAATGTTAGTTTAACGTTTGGATAAATCCCAGCTAAAATTAGGTAAAAAAGTGATGAAAACTACTGTTACGGTCGGTTAAAACTCCAATGCTTCTGCCCTCAAAAACCTGCTCCCGTCCATACTAACAAAACTCTCCTCACCTCAAACTTGCAAAAAAAAACAGCTCAGGTTATAGTTGAGATAGGGGACTTTTAAATAAGTTCAACTTCTCCCCTCCCCCGATCGGGCGAGTTAACAGGAGGAGCAATAAATCCCTGAAAAAGGATTTATTGTAAAAGAAAGCAAAAGTAAAAATCAACTACCCAGTGGGGGTGACAACTTCTTTACTTAGCTGTAGAAACTTTATTCAAACAATAGTTACTTAGGCACCAAGCTTGGTAACGAAAGAGAGCGCGACTCATCGACACCCAGCGATAAACTCACCTACAAAATTAGCCCCAAAGGGCCAACCAATTTTTATGATTGCCTAATTAGATAAAACCTGAAAGCCTGGGTGATATAAACAGGTTTCTGAGTTTTATCGACACCACAATAAAGCTGCATTACATCCGCGTTTATCCGCTTTCATCTGCGGTTAATCATCAAAAACTCGGAGTTTTGCAAGAAATTCACTGTACTTGTTTGCCAATACCACTTAAGAGGAACAGTCCGAAATTACGGATTGCAAGTTTTCTATGAATATCTTAACAACACGCTCCTACAAGGGCGAAACAGACTGGTGCGCGATCGCCAATTTGATCGATGCTTGCGAAGCCGTAGATAGACTCGGCGAAGAAGTCTCAGCAACTGAACTTAAGCTAATACTTGATGCACCCAAACTCGACAAAGCCCGCGACGTGCAATTGTGGGAAGATGGTAATTACAAACTAATCGGTTTAGCACTGCTAGATATGCCCGATTCGCCAGAGGAAATAGACGCTTGTCTCTGGTTTTACGTGCATCCAAACGTGCGAGGCGCAGGTTTGGAAAAAGATATCATTAAATGGGGCGAAAAGCGGCTGGGCGAAGTCGCGAAAGAACGGAATTTGCCTGCAAAATTGCGTACATACAGCCGTGAGGATCAAACCGATGAGATGCGGCTGTTAGAAAAACAGGGCTTTGAGGTCGATCGCTATTTTTGGACGATGGCCCGATCCCTCGCCGAACCGATTCCCGCGCCGGAATTTCCTGCAGATTTTGCACTGACTCACGTATCGGGAGAACAAGACATCCAACCCTGGGTAGAGATGTTCAACCAGTCATTTATCGATCACTGGAATCACCACGATTTAACTGCGGAAACCGTGCGTTATTGGATGCAAGATCCGAATTATCAGCCGGAATTAGACTTGATTGCTGTTTCGGGCGAT
Organism: Microcoleus sp. Pol7_B2; assembly: GCF_036701035.1. NCBI lineage: Bacteria > Bacillati > Cyanobacteriota > Cyanophyceae > Oscillatoriales > Microcoleaceae > Microcoleus > Microcoleus sp. Pol7_B2. The sequence goes on from NZ_JAUBQB010000117.1 coordinate 6,214, forward strand.
CGTAAATTTGCTGCTTTCTGCGACTGTCAAATTAAACCGCAAGAAAACGCCAGCAGCGGCACAAAAGACGGCTGGATTGAATTGTTGGGTACGCGGCGCGATTTTCGGAAAATGGGTTTAGGAAAAGCGATGCTTTTAGCTGGTTTGCATAAGTTGAAAGCAGCGGGTGCAAACACAGCTAAACTCAGCGTTGATGCGGACAGTTTGACGGGGGCGACAAAGCTTTACAAATCAGTGGGTTTCTGCCCGATGGAAACTTGGATCGAGTGGGCTAAGACTGTGTAGAAAAAGGTTGGTACTGAAAGCTAGAATCCCGACTGCTTAAAGAAGTCGGGGTTTTCAAGTGCGATTTTGGGTTAAGTGCGATCGACCTTTTGGATCGAATGGGCGATCGACCTTTTGGATCGAATGGGCGATCGTACTTTTGATTTTTTCCTAAATCAATCGGAAATTAGCCGATGTAATCGAATTGGCACTCACTCCAATCATCACACCTAACTCCTCTCCTGTCAAGACATTTTTGATGAGAGTTCCCTGAGTATTTTGAGTTATGGCTAACTGACCAAAACTCAAACCACCACTTAATCCAATCAAATCTTGACCGACAGTAAAATCAGCGATAATATCCAATCCTTGACCCGAGTTTAAGACAAAGATATCATTACCGCTACCGCCAATCAAACTATCATTCCCCAATTCTCCGTAAAGAATATCATCACTTTGACAACCAGTGAGAGTATCGTTGTCTTCGCCTCCGTAAATAGTATCATTTCCTTCACACCCTCCCAAGATATCTGCTCCTTTGTCACCGCCGATAAAATCATTACCTTCACCGCCACAGAGGGTATCCGATCCCTGGTTTCCAAACAGGTAGTCGTCTCCATCACTACCCAGCATTATGTCATTCCCTTGGCCTCCATATAAAACGTCATTATCCTTGCCACCATCGATGAAATCATCATCTTTATCACCAAGAATGATGTCATTACCTTCGCGGCCATGTAACAGGTCATTGCCTTTGCCTCCGAAGATTAAATCGTTGCCCGACTCGCCAAGAACGATGTCGTTTCCTTGATCTCCATAGAGAATGTCGTCACCTTTGCCTCCGAAGATTAAATCGTTGCCTTGGTTGCCATTAAAGATGTCGTTGCCGGCACCACCGTATAAGTTGTCATTCCCAGATTTGGCATCGAATATATTGCCGCTGTTGCTGCCGATAAATTCATCGTTTTGGGCAGTGCCTATTTGAATTCCCGATACACCGAGTATGGTGTTTTCAACTAAATTCGGTTGGTTTAAGTTGGGATAGTCAATGTCATCGCAGATGCAGTAATCGTTGGGGATGTTATTGGTTGTTGGTGTTGGCGTTACCGATGGCGTTGGCGTTACCGATGGCGTTACCGATGGCGTTACCGATGGCGTTACCGATGGCGTTGGCGCAGGTGCGGGTGCAGGCGCGGGTGTTGGTGTTTCCGCAGGCGTAGGTGTTGGTGTCGGTGCGGGTGTTGGTGTTTCCGCAGGCGTAGGTGCGGGTGCAGGCGCGGGTGTGGGTGCGGGTGTTGGTGTTTCCGCAGGCGTAGGTGCGGGTGCAGGCGCGGGTGCGGGTGCGGGTGTTGGTGTTTCCGCAGGCGTAGGTGCGGGTGCAGGCGCGGGTGCGGGTGCGGGTGTTGGTGTTTCCG
>NZ_JAUBQB010000117.1:7992-13034 GCF_036701035.1 Microcoleus sp. Pol7_B2
CAGGCGTAGGTGCGGGTGCAGGCGCGGGTGCGGGTGCAGGCGCGGGTGCGGGTGCAGGCGCGGGTGCGGGTGCAGGCGCGGGTGCGGGTGCAGGTGCTGCAATATTAACGTTAAAAGTCCCTAAGTTGTTAGCAACATTCAAATTGCCAAGACTATCTTTAACCTGACTTGCTTGCAAGTTAAGAGTGTAAGTTCCATTATCAACATCATCCCAACTTCCGCCTGGGGGAGTAAACGAATAAGTTGCTGTCCGAGGCGTACCATTACTATGAGTATCGACAGTGACAAAAGTAGCCGGAATAGCACCAGCAGACCAATTTACAACAACATCAGAATTATCTAAACTGCTAACATCAATTCCACTGCTATCGCTGAAAGTAACTGTCAATATCTGACTTGTACCGCCCGCTGTAGTAATGTTAGAAATGGCACTCCAGTTAGCAGTAGGTGCTGTAATATCGGCAGTACGAGTCAATTGAGCCGCAGCGGTATTGTTATTACCCGCAATATCAGTGGCTGTAGCAGCAGGGACATCAACTGTGACATTACTATCAGCGGTGGGAGTAACATCAAAGGTGTAAGTTTTGGCATCAACTGTGACAAAGTTACCGACAGTCGCATTGGCGACGCTGATATCAGTATTATCAAATCCAGTGACATCTTCACTGAATGTGGCTGTGACGCTAAATGGTGCGTTGACTGTGGTTGTGGAAGTGGATGTTAAGGCAACTGTTGGCGCTGTAGCATCAGAAGTGCGAGTCAGTTGCGTGGCTGCGGTATTATTATTACCCGCTGTATCAGTTGCTATTGCCGCAGGGACATCGACGGTGACAGGGCCCTCAGCATTCGGAGTGACTGTAAAAGTATAATTGCTGCCGGTTCCTGCAAAATTGCTAACAATGCCGTTAGTAACATTAACGCCAGTCGCACTAAATCCTGTGACGCTTTCGCTGAAAGTTGCTGTGACTAAAAATGGTGCGTTTGTGTTGGTTGCGGAAGTGGATGTTAAGGTAACTGTTGGTGCGGTGATGTCGGCGGTGCGAGTCAGTTGTGTGGCTGCGGTATTGTTATTACCAGCGGTATCAATCGCTGTAGCAGCAGGGACATCAACGGTGACAGGGCCCTCAGCATTCGGAGTGACTGTAAAAGTATAATTGCTGCCGGTTCCTGCAAAATTGCTAACAATGCCGTTAGTAACATTAACGCCAGTCGCACTAAATCCTGTGACGCTTTCGCTGAAAGTTGCTGTGACTAAAAATGGTGCGTTTGTGTTGGTTGCGGAAGTGGATGTTAAGGTAACTGTTGGTGCGGTGATGTCGGCGGTGCGAGTCAGTTGTGTGGCTGCGGTATTGTTATTACCAGCGGTATCAATCGCTGTAGCAGCAGGGACATCAACTGTGACATTACCATCAGCAGTGGGAGTCACATCAAAGGTGTAAGTTTTGGCATCAACTGTGACAATGTTACCGATAGTAGCATTGGCGACGGTAATATCAGTATTATCAAATCCGGTGACATCTTCACTGAATGTGGCTGTGACGCTAAATGGTGCGTTGACTGTAGTTGGAGAAGTTGATGTTAAGGCCACTGTTGGCGCTGTAGCATCAGAAGTGCGAGTCAGTTGTGTTGCTGCGGTATTGTTATTACCTACTGTATCAGTTGCTATTGCCGCAGGGACATCAACGGTGACAGGGCCCTCAGCATTAGGTGTAACGGTAAAATTATAAGTTGTGCCGCTACCTGTGAAATTGCTAATCGTACTGTTAGTAAGATTAACGTCGCTGGCAATAAATCCTGTGACGTTTTCGCTGAATGTTGCTGTGACTAAAAATGGTGCATTTGTGCTTGTTGGAGATGCGGATGTTAAGGCAACTGTGGGGGCTGTAATATCAGCAGTACGAGTCAGTTGCGTGGCTGCGGTATTGTTATTCCCAGCAATATCAGTGGCTGTAGCAGCAGGAACATCAACGGTGACAGGGCCATCAACATTAGGTGTAACTGTAAAAGTATAATTGCTGCCACTACCTAGAAAATTGCTAACAAAACCGTTAGTAACATTAACTCCAGTTGCACTAAATCCTGTCACATTTTCACTGAAATTTGCTGTGACATTAAAGGGTGTATTGACTGTTGTGGGTGCGACGGATGTTAAGACAATAGTAGGGACAACTGCCTCAACGATGATGTCTTTATCGTTCGCTAAAGACTGCCCCGCAGGAATAGTCAATGTTGTTGCATTATTTCCAGCAGCATCTCTTAATGTTGCACCGACTGCTAAAGTGATTCCAGTTGAGTTGAGGTCGGTGCTATTTTGTCCGGCTGCTGGAGTATAAGTCCCGACAGCAGATGTGCCTGTGAAAGGTGCAATAGTGACAATACCACCTGTGTCTAAGGCGACTGTCATGTTACCGCCGGCTAAGGTAACTGCTTCGCTGAAGTTGACGGTGACGTTGATGTTGCTTGTTGTGCCGTAAAGGCCGTTGGCGGTGGTAGAGGTGACGCTGGTGATGGTGGGTGCAACGTTATCAATAACTATGGCTTTACTACCGCCGAGGGAGTTAGCTGAGGCTAAGACGGGGAGAGTTAAGATACCATCCACAGTCAAATTATCTTTAATTGTGCCGCCGTTGAGGGTGAGGACATTTGTGGCGAAATATTCTAAGTCGGGGGTGGCGTCCCCTGGTTGCACTACATAGTTGAAGGTGAGGGTTGTACTTCCACTACCAGAGGTGTAGTTGGCAAATTGGTCAGTTGTGCCGGTTTCTAGTTGGAGTCTGGGTGTGCCGGTGACGGTGACAGAATCATCGAAGGTGACGGTGATGGCGATGGTATCACCTGCTTTGTAGCTGCCATCGGGAGTGGTGGCGGTCACAGCAGTAATTTTGGGAGTAGTGTTGAGCAGGATGGAGACGTTATTCCTGTTCGGGTTCGCCACTGCTAAGTCAAGTTTGTCGTCGCCGTTGAAGTCGCCGATGCTGATGTCCCTGGGGGAATTGGGAGTATAGAAGGTGACTTGGGAGGCGAAAGTGGCGGTGGCGGCTCCGATGGGGGTGGTGTTGAGCAGGATAGAAATGCTGGGGCCGCCCCAGGCACCTGTTGCTAAGTCAAGTTTGCCGTCGCCGTTGAAATCGCCGATGGTAAGGGAGTACGGGTTATAGCTAGCTGGGAAGTCAACGTTGGTGGCGAAAGTGGCGGTGGCGGCTCCGGTGGGGGTGGTGTTGAGCAGGATAGAAACGTTGGCGCTGTCCTCGTTCGTCACAGCTAAGTCAAGTTTACCGTCGCCGTTGAAGTCCCCAACGTCGATAGCCTCAGGGCTATCGCCAGTTGGGAGGACAATTACTGTGGCAAAAGTAGGGGTGTTGGCTCCGGTGGGGGTGGTGTTGAGCAGGATGGAGGCGCTGTTGCCCGGGATCGCTAGTGCTAAGTCAAGTTTGCCGTCGCCGTTGAAGTCGCCAATGCTGACATCGTTGGCAAAATTGTTTGCTGGGAAGTTAACATTGGTGGCGAAAGTGGGGGTGAGGGCTCCTGTGGGGGTGGTGTTGAGCAGGATGGAGGCGGCGCTGTAGTGGCTGCCTGCGTTTGCCGTTGCTAAGTCAAGTTTATCGTCGCCGTTGAAATCGCCGATCCTGACGGAGCGGGGATCAGAGCCAGTTGGGAAGGTAACTGCTGTGGTGAAAGTAGGGGTGTTGGCTCCTGGGGCCGTGGTGTTGAGCAGGATAGAGACAGTGTTGTCGTTGCCGTTGGGGCCGCTTGAGTTTGTTGTTGCTAAGTCAGGTTTATCGTCGCCGTTGAGGTCGCCGATGCTGACGGATGTGGGCCCAGGCCCACTGCCAGTTGTGAAGTCAACTTTGGTGGCGAAAGTGGGGGTGGTGGCTCCTGCGGCAGTGGTGTTGAGGAGGATCGAGGCGGTGTCGCTGAGGTAGTTCGCCGTTGCTAAGTCTGGTTTGCCGTCGCCGTTGATGTCGCCGATGCTGATGGATACGGGCCGATCACCAGTAGGGAAGCCAACGTTGGGGGCTAAGCCTAGTATGTTGCTGTAGGTTTTGAGGGTGGTTTCTGTGAGAGCAAGTTTGGGCGCTTGGAGAGATGGAGGGATGAGTTGGAGGATGTCCCATGTGCCTCCTCGATCGCTGTTACCTGTAGTTTGGGGGTTGGCGGCGATGTTTGCGCCTGTGAGTTGGTGCAGTTGAGTGAGGAATTGGTGGCCTGCTTCCCCGGCTGCTACGCTGCATCCATATAAGATGATGCTGGCGTTGGCGCTGAAACTGTTTCGCCACTGTTGCAACTGTTGGCTGTAGTTTTCTATGTTGCTGCTGTTTAGTTCTTTTGTGCCTAAGTACAGACTGCCGGCGCTACCGTGTGTGATGATGTGGAGGGCTTCAATGCCTGTATGCCGAGCTAGGAGTGTGGTGATTTGCTCGATCGCATCAGGCTGGCTTTCGAGGATGTAGGTTGCTGTGCCCGGTTTGATGCCAGAGGCTATGTGGTTGCTGTCAGGTACTGTGGGGTCAAGGATAACTATTTCTTTTTGTACGTTGCTAATGCAACCAACCAAGGGAAGAAAAAAATTTTTGTGGGGGTTAATTTTAACTAGAGTTTTCATCTGTTTTTGGTTCCAGTAGAATGCCTTGTTTTTGAGCTGCAAAGGCTCTGTAGCGGGATTTGAGTTAGGAGGCGAGGCGGTAATTCTACCAGGTGGCAGATGACGCGCTAGATTTTTAACTACTAGAAATTTAGCAGGGTTCGAGTGTACTGTCAGTAGTTGAGCTTCGTCTTTACAAAACCTTTATATTTATGGGGTTATTTTAAAGAATTATAAAAAGTCGAAGTCGGGGCGAGTTTACAGAAGTTCCCGCCCAAGAGTGCAGAAAAAGGGTGAACCATTGGTGTTAACTTAAGGTGAAAAGTAGTATCGGTCTTCTGTCTGAGTCACAATCCTCTCGATCCCCCCTAGCCCCCCTTAATAAGCAGGGCGGATTTATTGTCGGAATAATAAATTAGGGGATTGGGCTATTTGCTGATGCGCGCCCTCGGGATTTAAC
>NZ_JAUBQB010000006.1:0-117756 GCF_036701035.1 Microcoleus sp. Pol7_B2
TTATATCGCGATGATTCGTATTATGGTCAGACGACTCGCATAATTTTTTACTGGTTTCGACTTTTAAAACATCCTCTAAATAAGCGAGCAACATATCTTTTAATAAAGTCCATTGTTCTGCAACAGATATTCTTTCACCTTGATAAAACCTTCTTACCAGCAAACCGTCACCATAACAGATAATAAATCTAGCGATTGCTGGATCGGAGATACCTAAGTAGCAACTGAGTGCCTCTTCGTAACGCTTTCCCGATTCCTGAAGTGCTTGATTGCTGTCAATCTCTTGACGAGTTTTTTGTTGGCAAAACTCAAATATCATTAACAGACTTTTCAGGATGTAATCTTCATTTTTACTGAAGTAATCCATCATTTTTTCAACTTTTTCTGCTAATGTTGGCGGATTTCCCAATTCAGCAAGTGCTTCTTCTTTTGTATCTTCATAGCTCAAGTATTCAATTAACTGCTCGAACAAACTTTCTTTACTCGGGAAGTAGTGATAAAGGGTGCCTGTAGAAACTCCGATTTCTGACCCAATTTCCCGCATAGTTACTGATGAGTAACCTTTTTCAGCAAATATGTCAAAGCATTTGTTTAGTAGTTCTTTACGGTATCGATCGCGGTCAACTATTTTTGGCATGGGTGAATAGATTTTAGATTTTAGGTTATCTAAAGTCTAAAATTTATTGGTCTGATAATTCTATATCGAACGTGCGATATAGTAGCAACTACTACAAAATTGATTTTTTGGGTTAGCGGGTAGGATTTATCTATATCGAACAGTCGTTATATTTACTACAACACAGAGTAGTAGAGTTTGTCAAGGGGTAGGGAAGAATTTTTTCGCCGATCGCCCTGCAAGAAATGAGACAAAATGGTAAAAGCCAACATCCATTCGCGTTCCGAAACGGTTACAAATCCCAAATTAATATTAAAGAAGCGATCGCAGTGAGATACTTTATGAAAGTACGAACCTACGAAATCGGTGATACCCAACAAATTGTAAAACTGTTTTACGACACCGTACACCAAGTAAATATCCGCGATTACACACAAGCACAAGTAGATGCTTGGGCACCTGCAGATATGGATAGCGAAATTTGGACTAAAAGTTTAAGCAGTAAATTTACTTTCGTAGCAGAAGAGGGTGAGAAAATAGCAGGTTTTGGGGAATTAGAGGCAAGCGGCCATATCGATCGCTTTTACTGTCATCAAGCTTTTCAAAGGCAAGGAGTCGGCAGGCTAATTTTAAAACAAATTGAGTCAAAAGCCCAAGACTTAGGAATTAACAAGTTATTTACCGAAGCCAGCATTACAGCTAGACCTTTTTTTGAAAGCCAGGGATTTATGGTGATTAAAAAACAAGAAGTAGAACGGCGAGGACAACAATTCATCAACTTTGTCATGGAAAAAAATATATAAACAAGGATTTGTGTAAAATTAGATCGAAGAGTTTTACTCAGGAGTTGCGATGGTGACGGAAGCTACAAATGTGCTGGGCGGAAAGTTAGAGACTTGCTGCACTTCGCCAATGACAGGATATTATCGAGACGGCAAATGCAATACAGGTGGTGGCGACTTTGGGGCTCACACTGTTTGTGCTCAACTGACAGAAGAGTTTTTGCAATTCACTAAATCGAATGGAAATGATTTGAGCACTCCGGTTCCCGAATTTAATTTCCCCGGTTTGAAGCCGGGAGATTGCTGGTGTTTGTGCGCTTCTCGCTGGAAGGAAGCAATGGATGCAGGAGTGGCGCCGCCTGTGGTTTTGGCTGCGACTCACGCCTTGACTTTGGAATACGTTTCTTTGGATGAATTGAAGCAGCACGCTGCTGATTTGTAGGAAGATTTTGGTGTGCGATCGCTTTTAGTCAATAAGGGCGATCGGGTTTTTCTGATGAATTGCAAATTTATCCTTCGTAACTCAAATATTTAAGTGCGATCGCTCGTCATTTCGAGATTTTACTATTAGAGGAACCTACGGCTTTACTCGATCCTGATTCTCAGTGATATTTGGTGCCCGCGGTGCAGCGTTTGGTCAAAAATTGCGGGCTGACGGCTTTGTGGGTGACTCACCGTTTGGATAAGTTGAATTATTGCGATCGGGCTTTTTTGTTGGAGAAGTGTGAAGTGCTCGCTCGGGGCGATGCACCAAGGTTAAAGCAGCGGTTGATGCAAATTCAGGAAGTTTAGTCGCTGAAGTTTGGCCAGAATTAGCGATCGCATTTCATCGGAGGTGATATTAAAGGTAAAACAAGGATGACTAACGGGACTTAGACAAAAACTGAAGCCATTTTGGCTTCAAAGGCAGATAGAGAAATACTTTTAGCTATAATGGGTCTTAACCTAGTTATACCAAGGGTTTCAGACATTTTTAGGTGATCGATTTCTTTCCATTCCCTAGAGAGGGTTTCAGCTTTTAAAGGGGCTGGAAAATGTTTAAGTCCCACTAAAAAGCTGGCTGTGTAAGTCTTCTTCCTTCTTCGTTCTTTCTTCTACTTAAAGATCGCGATCGCGACACTGTATAATCCTGTATAATCCTGTGAAGGCTATTTTGAGCCACCAGGGTCATTCAACAAAACTTCATATTTTTCCTTATGTTAGACGCTAAAACTCTATTTCAGGAAACCTACTATCTGGCTAAAAACCCAGAGGTAGCAGCCGCTCTAGCCAAAGGGAACTTCCAAAACGGATTTGAACACTTCACCCAATTCGGTCAATTTGAGGGTCGCAACCCTAGCGCCCTATTCGATACTAATTATTATCTCCTAAATAACCCTGAGGTTGCCACCGCTGTCAACAGCAAAGCTACCACAGCAATACAACACTTCATTAATTTTGGAGAATCAGAAGGCCGCAATCCTAGCCCATTCTATAACAACAGCTATTATCTAGGGAAAAATCTTGATGTTGCTGCGGCTGTCGAGCGCGATGAAATTACTGGTATTGGTCACTTCATCCAATTTGGTGAATCGGAAAACCGCAGTCCTAGCCCTTTATATAACGATAGCTATTATCTGGCAAAAAACCCAGATATTACTGCTGCTGTTGAGCGCGACGAACTCACTGGCATTGAACACTTTATCAATTTTGGTGCTGCTGAAGGGCGAGATGTCACCCCATTTATTAAGTCTGGTGACTCAACCTTGCCAAATGGCGTTGCTTCTGGAGATACCACCCAAACTTCAACGGTTTTGTGGACTCGCAGCACAGTTCTGGGTAATGTTGTCTTTGAATACTCCACAGATCCAAACTTCAGTAACAATCTCGGTACTCTCACAGATACCATCACCGATGTTACCGTACCCGTGAAAGCTCAACTGACGAATTTAAAGCCTGGTACTCAATATTTTTATCGAGTGCGTGATGCCGCTGGCACTTCAGCAGTTGGGCAATTCCGCACTGCTGCTGAGTTGGGAAATCGCCAGGGTTTACGATTTGGGGTAGCAGGCGACTGGCAAGGTCAACTTACTCCTTTCCCGGCGATCGCAAATGCGCCGGAACGCAACCTCGACTTTTTTGTTCGCCTCGGCGACAGCGCTTATGTAGACGATCTATCGCCGGATTTGCCGGGAGTCAGACAACCTAAAACTTTTGAAGAGTTTAGCACCAAGCACAATGAAGTCTACGGTCAACGTTATGGCCTCAATACCTGGGCTGATTTGCAGGCTTCCACCACCATCTATGCTAGCTGGGATGACCACGAACTCACGAATGATTTTGCCGGGGGTGCAACACCTAGTGAGTCACCGCAAAAAGAAGGAATTTTTGGGACGGGGGGAGGCTTTGTCAATGATACGCCTGTATTTGACACAGGTTTACAAGCATTTCAAGCCTACAATCCCGTGCGAAATGATTTTTATGGCAATACGGGCGACTCTCGCACTGCTAATGAGCAGAAACTTTATCGTTACAATACCTTCGGCAGTGATGCAGCTACATTTGTGTTAGACTTGCGATCTTTCCGAGATAATTCTTTGAAAAGTATCCCAGAAACTTCCGACCAAGCTACTGTTAATAAGTTTCTCAATGATGCCTTTACGCCCAATCGCACGCTGTTAGGGGCAGCGCAACTTCAAGACTTGAAAAATGACTTACTGAAAGCTCAACAAAATGGCATAACTTGGAAGTTTGTTATGTCAAGCGATCCGATTCAAAATTTTGGTATTCCAGTTGCAGGCGATCGCTGGGAAGGTTATGCTGCTGAACGAACAGATTTGCTGCGTTTCGTCAAAGAAAATAACATCAAAAATGTGGTCTTTGCTACCGGAGATTTTCACGGATATGTCGTGAATAATGTCACCTATCAAGAAGCCGCAGGTCTGCCGCAAATCCCCACAGATGTTATTGATGTAATGACCAGTCCTGTTGCTATTCAGTTGAACATCGGGCAAGGGCCGTTTGCCGCCCCCTTTGGCCCCGCAACAGTTGCTTTTACGCCCACCGCTTTGCTGCCCCAATCGGAAAAAGATCGCTATAATTCATTGCCGACAAGGGAACAAAAAGATGCTTTTGTCCGCAATATTCTGGATACTCGGACAGCGCCGCTAGGATACGATCCAGTTGGTTTGGAAGGTTCTGGGATTGACGCTAGACTGATTCAGGGAGAGTATTTAGGAGTGCATACCTACGGCTGGAATGAGTTTGAAATTGCTCCTGAGAGTCAGCAGTTGCAGGTCACAACTTATGGTATTGAACCTTACACGCAGTCTCAGCTTGATGCTAATCCCACTGCGATTATCAATCAAAAACCGTTTATTGTCAGTCAGTTTGTTGTTAATCCTAAGTGATTAAATAGACTTATTGCAAAAATATCCAGGCGATTGAAATCGCAGTAACAAAAACTAAGTCCGCCTCCGCGGACTTTCAAATAATAATTAGGGTGATTTGTGTCATAATTTTGTACCTATAATTTTCCGAACAGTAAAGTTTTATGGTTGAGTTTGTGGTTCCCACTTACAGATAGACTCTGGCTTTAGAGGGCAAGTTTTGGGAGCGATCGGATTTTCGCTGAGGTAGAGTTCAGTCAGTTTAGTCAAAGATTCGAGCGGTTTGATGTCCCTGATTTGATTGTTTTCGAGTGAGAGTAAAGTCAGCTTAGTCAAGGATGCTAGCGGTTTGATATCAACGATTTTATTGTTGTTGAGCCAGAGAGTCTCTAGTTTAGTCAATAATTCTAGCGGTTTAAGGTCAGCGATCTCATTCTTGTTAAGTGATAGCCCTTCCAGGTTAGTCAAGGATGCTAGCGGTTTGATATCACCGATTTGATTGGAGCTGAGGTTAATCCCTTCCAGGTTAGTCAAGGATGCTAGTGATTTGATGTCACTAATCTGATTGCTGCTGAGGTCGAAGATGGTCAGTTTCATCAAAGATGCTAGCGGTTGGATGTCACTAATTTGATTGCTGCTGAGGTCGAGCCCAGCCAGGTTAGTCAAAGATGCTAGTGGCTTGATGTCCTCAATCTGATTGCTGCGGAGGAAAAGCCCTTTCAGGTTAGTCAAGGATGCTAGCGGTTTGATGTCATCGATCTGATTTTCGATGAGGACGATTTCACTCAGGTTAGTCAAGGATGCTAGCGGTTTGATGTCGCGGATCTGATTGTTACCGATGTTGAGCAGTTTCAGGTTAACCAAGGATGCTAGCGGTTTGATGTCAACGATCTGATTGCTGCTGAGGTTGAGAAAAGTCAGGTTAGTTAAGGATGCTAGCGGTGTGATGTCGCTGATAGAACAGTTGATGAGCCGGAGAGTCTTCAGGTTAGTTAAGGATGCTAACGGTGTGATGTCGCTGATTCCTTCCTTCGTAAAGCTAATTCCTGTGATACTAGAAAGTTGGCGATCGGCCTCATCGCACTCAGTAGTTCCTGCTATTTTTAACAGCATACCAACAGTATGTTTAGCTTCAGGACTCAAAGAATCTTTTTCGCGACACCATTCAGCAAATGTTTTGTTTACCGATCGCGTTTCTGCAGCCTTGGCAGACAGTCCATTTCCAGATAATGCTAGGATCGCACAACAAGTAAGTGCGATCGACTTTGGTAAATTAATGTGTTTGTGTGCAACTATAAGTGTCATAATCTTGTACCTCTAATTTTCCCAACTGCCAAGTTTGAGCATTTAATTTCGGGGTTCCCAGTTACAGATAGACTCTGGCTTGAGTGGGCAAGTTTTGGGAGCGATCGGATTTCCGCTGAGGGAGAGCACATACAGGTTAGTCAAGGATTCTAGCGGTTTGATGTCGCTGATTTTATTGTTTTCGAGGTAGAGCTTAGTCAGTTTAGTCAAGGATTCTAGCGGTTTGATGTCGCTGATTTTATTGTTGTTGAGCCCGATCTCAGTCAGTTTAGTCAAGGATTCTAGCGGTTTGATGTCGCTGATTTTATTGTTGTTGAGCCCGATCTCAGTCAGGTTAGTCAAGGATTCTAGCGGTTTGATGTCGCTGATTTTATTGTTTTCGAGCCAGAGCTGTGTCAGGTTAGTCAAGGATTCTAGCGGTTTGATGTCGCTGATTTTATTGTCGCTGAGGTTGAGCGAATTCAGGTTAGTCAAGGATTGTAGCGGTTTGATATCGCTGATTTGATTGTCGCCGAGGTAGAGCGAATTCAGGTTAGTCAAGGATTCTAGCGGTTTGATGTCGCTGATTTGATTGTAGTCGAGGAAGAGCTCCGTCAGGTTAGTCAAGGATTCTAGCGGTTTGATGTCACTGATTTGATGGTCGCGGAGGACGAGTGCCCGGAGACTCGAAAGTGTCTGATTAGCCGCCTCGCACTCAGTAGTCCCTGCTTGCTGCAACAGCACCTCAACAGTATGTTTAGCTTCAAGACTCAAATCAGCTTTTTGGCGACACCAATCGGCAAATGTTCGTCCACTTTTTTTCGGTTGCGGTTCTGAGACGAACCCGGAAGGTCTATTGTTTCCCGGTTGCGGATCTGTGGCTAACTCGGAAGGTCTATTTCCACAGGATGCTAGGACGATCGCACAACAAGTAACTACTATCAATTTTTGTAAATTCATGTGTTTCTGTACAACTATAAGTTTCCTAATCTTTTACCTCTAATTTTCCCAAATTTATACAACAAAGACACGGCAATACCGTGTCCCAGCAAAACATCTATTACAAACTCTCTTAATCACCTCACTCAGCAACTTATACTAATTTTTAGGTGCGTCACTGGGGGGGTGACAACCAGGCTGAAACAAAGAGGGAGTAAGGATTGAGCCACTGTGTGCTAAAAAAAGATAGGCAGCAAAATTGTTATACGCTTGCCTATCCCAAAAATAATGATACCAACATTCTACCGCATTCATTTAGAAAAAAAACTAACGTTAGCTCAGTTTAAGCTGATTGAAATCTTGTTACCCGTGATACAATCCGAAAAACAAATCCGATTAGAACGGCTCTCCCGCGTATTTCCCTCTCTAATTACCAGCGAAAGTCGGCGACGTAAGTTACAAAGATTTTTGGATTTGCCAAACTTAACTATTTCATTAATCTGGTTCCCATTAATTACTTATTGGTTGACAACTTATTGTCGTGTTGGTACTCGTTTATCAATCGCAATTGACCGCAGTCAATGGGGGCGCATTAATCTTTTTATGGTTAGCCTAATCTGGGAAAAAAGAGCAATTCCATTATACTGGTCGCTGTTGCCAAAATTAGGAAACAGTAACTTGGAGTCACAAACTACAAATTTAGAGAAAATTTTACCATTATTTTCAGAATATAAAGTTATCGTTTTAGGAGACCGTGAATTTTGTTCTGTTGATTTAGGAAACTGGCTTAAATCAAAGGGTGTGTCGTTTTGCTTGAGACTAAAAAAGAATCATTGTATCGAAATGGAACATTTAATTTGGCAACGGTTAGATGAATTAGGAATAGTACCAGGAACATCTTTGTATGTTCAAGGAAAAAGAGTGAGAAAAACTCAACCTGCCACCGGATTTGAGCTTGCTTGTAAATGGAAAAGAAATTATGGGAAATCTCACGTTAAAGAAGCTTGGTTTATTCTCACGGATTTAGGTTCATTGCCAGCAGCAATCAATGCTTATAAGCAGCGGATGGGCATTGAAGAAATGTTTCGAGACAGTAAAAAAGGAGGCTACGATCTTGAAGGGACGACGCTCAAAGGAAACAGACTTATTAATATGATTCTCCTGATGACGCTTGCCTACAGTTCGGCAATATTTCAAGGCACTGAATTGAAAAAAAAGCAGGTACAAAAATATGTATCTCGTCGCACAGAACCCAAGAAAAAATACCGTAGACGGAGTACATTTGGTGTTGGCGTAGATGCCGAAAAGTGGGTTGATTATCTAGAAAAATATGCTTTGGAGGTGCAACAGTTAATGAAGTTAACTCCTTCTAAACGTCGCTTTTATGAACAAGGTCTGAGGGCTGCAACCCTTATTCGGTCTATATCCTAAGCCTCTTTGTCACCCCCCCAGCAACTCCCACCAAATCTGCCACAACTTTCTCCAATCCAGCTATCACCTTCGCCGTCCGTTCCCAATCCACCTTATCGGGTGTATCTTGCGCCGTGTGATAGTAAGGATAGCGATAGGGAGCAGTATCTGTAACCATCAGCCCTGGATAACCATGTTGCCAAAAAGACCATTGATCAGACCAACCAACACCAGGAATGCCACCCGGAATTGCTGCACCTTCCGAGGGAAATTCAGCATGGCGGCGGAAAGATGCGATCGCCTCTCTAACCAGTTTACTTGAGGATGTATTGCCAATAAATCCGATAAAATTTCCTGATGTAGGATAAAACAGGTTTAAGGGTGCTGGATATTTCTGGCTGTTTTTGGCATCTGAGTAATAACCAATTGTTTCTAAACTGAGCATCGAAACAATTTTTTCATTACGCTCTCTGCATCTTTTGGCATAAACCAAACTCCCCATATCAGCAGTCCAGAAAAAAGGCGGTTCCTCATTCACAAACTCAACAAAACGCACAGTCTTTTCAGGCTTTTTACCTGCAAACATTCTCGCTAAAGCCAGCACTCCCGCGGCCCCAGTTGCGTTATCATTTGCCCCTGGACTCCCCACCACAGAATCATAATGTGCCCCAATTACAACTATTTCATCTGCCTTTTTCCCCCCTGGAATCTCCACTTCTATGTTATAATAAAATTTATCATCAATTTTATATCCTTGTCGTTCAACTTTATAGCCAGCCGATTGAAAAGATGCTTCGAGAAAGTCAGCAGCTTCTCCAAGTTTTTGATATTGTATAAAGTTGCGCTCTCCGATTTCACCAGAGAGCTTTTCCACATCGCGCTGTAAAGCATCTCGGAGCGATATTTCCTGTGCTGTTAAAGGGGGAATTGTCCCGCTGTAGCTTTTCCCTGGCATTGCAATCATACTCAACCATATCCCACTAATCAGACTAATTAATATCGTACTAAGGATAGCCAGTCTAGTTAACGTTCTGCGATTCCATAATTCTATTTTTCCTAATAGCATTTATTTTTTATCTTTTGCTATGCTTCAGTAGTAGGGTGCGTCAGTCAGCGTTATTTTTTCAATAATCCAACAACTTTTGACTGACGCACCCTACAAGTTTACACATCTGGTAACTTATACTGCCCCACAATCCGCTTAGCATATTCCGGCACATGAGCCTCTAATTTCTCAGGATAATTGCGCTTCACGTACAGATAATTGCGAGTGAAATGAGAATCAATTGAAAACCGAGCATATTCCAAGCCCTTTGGCCCAATTCTCTCAATAAAAACTCCCATTAACTTCGCCGCCCACATCGGCAATGTCACTCCTTTCTCATAAGCCGGAATGCTTTGCTGAACGGCTTCTTTTCGGTTTCCCTTAGACATTACGGGCTGAGTGTTAAGCTGATCCGTTACCAAATCTAACATCTCTTGCCCCGTGTCATTTCGCACTACAATCCACTGCCAGCCAAAGGGTGCGCCCATGTAGCCCACAACTAAATCAGCTAAAGAATTCACATAATCAAAACAGCTCAAACAAGAAGGAGCAAAAACATCTTTCAATTCCTTAGTATTCAGCCCGAAAAACGGCACTTTTTCTTCTGAACCATCTTCGTGTTTGAAGTGAACGTTAAAGTCTTGCATAAACTCGTAAGAAACCACCGTTTCAGGAGAGCGGCTAGTCGTGTCTAGGAATTTCTGCAAGCCTGCACGGCTGACATTATCGACACAGGGAGTTCCCAAAACGTAGAGCTTTTCTAAACCGAGTTTTTTCTCGACTGTTCGCAAGGCTTGAATTTGACAGCCGACGCCAATTACTAACAACCGCTTCATCCCTGATTGTTCGATTTGTTCTAATACTGAAAGATTGGGAGAGAGGGTTGGTTTGTTTACTTTTGCTGCCAGAATTTCGGCTCGGTTTTTAGCAATAATCGGCATCGGCTGAAAGCGGTCTTCCTTAGTATTTTGAACGCAAACAACGCCTTCTACAATTCCTTTTTCGAGCATTTCAATCGCAATTGTGCTGACGATTCCCGTCCACTGAGCGCCCTCGATCGGCTCTTTTTTCCGAGCCGCCATCATGTTTTGACTGACTCCGAAATACCAATCGTCGGGATTGTCGAGATTGCGCGATCGCCCGTGAATCTCTTCTTCTAATTCCGCGATATGCTGTGTTAAGAAAGCACAAGATTCCTTGACATAATGAATGTAATATGTGTCGCACAAACCGCACTCGCTGCAAAGTTCTTTAGCGGGGCGGCGGCTACCCGGTTTGAGGGCTTTGGATTTTTGGTGTTTAGTAGAATCTGTTGCGGTCATCTAAATTGCTAATTTTATCGAGATATGGCTTTTGTTAGGATATCACAGCAATTTCCGCTGATTTACCTCTTTTATTCTTTCTTTTAGTCCCGGCAGGCGGACGCAAGCTTGTGCGGAAGCAAATTCGGTTCGCCCGAAATTGGCGGTTTTCAAAGCTTAAAAAATATTAGTCAGGACTTACCTAGGTTGCCCTAGAAACCCGGTTTCTGGCTGAAAACCTCACTGTTAAACCTAAGATTTATGGTAAAAACCGGGTTTCTGTGTGTAGTTTTGGTAAAAAAAATCGGTTTCAGAGCAGCGCAGTGCGTCCAGGAGTGTGGGTGTAAGTCCTATTAGTATCAATCCGGATCGAGCGGGCGATCGCACGAATACATTGCCAAATAAAGCTATAAAAAAATGGTAAAAATATTTGTGACAACAGCCCTCGCTGGCATCATGATGAATCTCGCAATTTCGAGCTTAGGATTTGCTGCTTTAGTTCGTCCTGTTCCCGCTATGAATCAAACTGTTGCGACTCTAGAAAGAATGCTCAGTGCGACACAAAAGCCGGCCGCGCTGAACTATTCGCGCCTGGGGATTGGCGGCGTTCGGTTGGGGATGGCTGTAGAAGAGGCAAAACGCAAGTTGGGAAAACCGCAGCGCGACGAAACTAAACCTGCTGGACCTGGCATCGGCGGCAAGATTCGCACGCTAACCTACTCAGGATTGACGGTAGCTGCATGGGAGGGCAAAGTTTATTTGATTTCTGCTACCAAGCCCAAGTTCGTGACAATTGATGGTGTGAAGGTAGGAGATAACAGCCAAAAAGTTGTTAAAACTTACGGTTATGGGTCGCAATCTGTTCAGGGTGGAGCGACTCGGTTGACTTACAGCAATGACCAAAAGGCTTCTAATTTGATTTTGGAAATTAAGGGCGATCGCGTGCAAAAGATTATTGTGAGTACGCAGCTAAACTGAAATATTAAACAAGAGTTCAAAAGTCCCGCTTCATAAGTTTGTAGTAAGGATTTTAGCCCTTATTTATAAGGTTTTTTAGCTCTTCGGTGAGTTGACAGGAGGGCTTTTTCCTAATGTGCGATCGCCCGCGTCTCCTTAATCCTCTTCATCCTCATCCGACAATTTTGTCATTTCCTCAGCAACTAGCGTCTGAAAATCCTCTCCGCAGTGAACGTTGAGATGGATTGCAGCACTCATGAACTCTGCTAGAATTTCACCTTTTTGTCGATCGCTCAAATCAGGTAACTGAAGCTGATGGATTAAAGTAATCACATTTTGACACTCAGTACCCAATTCATCAATTAACGTTCTCAGTGTATAATTAGTTACAGAAATTGTCCGATCGCTAACTTGCATCTTTATTTACCCAATCGTTTTAAAGCTTGCTGAATTCCTTTCTCAAAAGCTCGAATTTCACTTTCCCATTGCCGGATTAAGCCTTCATCGGGAAAATCCTTCTCATATTCCAGTCTAATCTTTTCTTCATGTTCTGCAATCCGCTTGTTCAACGAACGAAGAGCTTTTTTGTGATTTTTATTCCCCATAGAGTCTCATACCCATACAAAAAAGTAGAGACGCGATATCGCATCTCTACAATAATTCTAAATAAGGTGCACATTGTGCACCCTACCAATTAGCGGTTCTGGGGAACAGGAGCACTCGGTGCTCCAGAAAAAGTCGTCTCACCAGTCTTAGCCCGCTTTTTGATCAAGATAGGCTTGACGCTGTTTTCTCCACCAATCGGGGGATCTTCTTGTTGAGCGTAATCAGCGCCCATCCAAGCAGGACGGCTTTGATCGAAAGCCATTTGCAATGCAGCAGCGGCGATCGCGTGGGAGTCGTACTCCTCGGATAACTGAGACACCAGAGGCAAGAAAGATGCCATGCGTTCGCCAGCCAAAGCTTCACGAACTTTACCCTGCATCTTTTCCAACTGACGAGCTTCAATTTGCGCCCGTGTCGGAATGTTTCGCACCGTCAAGCTCGATCGCACGTGGCGTTCAATCAAGCGCAGTTTGCGGCGATCGACCGGTTGAATCAGCGTAATCGCCGTTCCTTCGCGACCAGCCCGGCCCGTGCGTCCGATCCGGTGAACGTAACTTTCCACACTGTCGGGCAAATCGTAGTTAATCACGTGAGTCAAGTGATCCACGTCCAAACCCCGCGCCGCAATATCAGTCGCCACTACCCAGCGCACCTGACATTGGCGGAACCGATGCAACAAACGTTCCCGTTGTGCCTGATTCAAATTACCGTGATACTCATCAACGCTGTGACCTGCTGCTTGCAGTTGGCTGGTGAGTTCTGCCGCCGACTGCCGAGTCCGCACAAAAATCAGTGCAGATTCCGGGTCTTCCATTTCTAAAATTGGCTGTAGGGCTCTTGCCTTCGACCAGCCGCGGGGAATCATGTACACGCCTTGGCTGATGCGCTTTGGCGTTGCTTTTGGCTGTTCTACGGTGACGTTGACTGGGTTACGCAAATGCCGCGCCACCAATTTCCGAATGGAAGCTTCCATCGTCGCCGAGAAAAATGCCGTTTGACGTTCTTTTGGTGCAGCATCCAAGATTTTTTCCACATCTTGGATAAAGCCCATGCTCAGCATTTCGTCAGCTTCATCCAAAACCAGCCACTTTACCTTGTCTAGTTTCAGGCTGCCACGGCTGAGCATATCCAATATGCGTCCGGGTGTACCGACAACGACGTGCACGCCGCGCTTCAAACGCTGCATTTGACGATCGATCGATTGACCGCCGTACACTGTCAGAACTTGCAGAGAGCGACCCACTTTTACCGGGCCGTCGCTGCTGATGCCGCTCAAATCACGGATGGCTTCAGTTACTTGCATCGCCAATTCGCGAGTCGGCGTCAGCACCAGTGCTTGCACCGCAGTTACATCTAAATCAATCCGCTCCAAGATGGGCAACGAGAATGCTGCCGTTTTGCCTGTCCCTGTTTGGGCTTGACCCACAACGTCGCGACCTGCTAGCAAGTGCGGAATTGCTTGTACTTGGATGGGAGTAGGTTCTGTAAAGCCTAGTGTTTCCAGATGGAGAACGAGTTCTTCCGAAAGACCTAAGCCTTCAAACAATAAATTCATTAATGCTCCTAATAACGAGTCTTAGCCTTCTAAGTTGCCCAACTCGGATGCGGATTTCTGCTCTAGGGCAGGAACTCATAAGAGTTCTTTATGGTGCTGCGCCTGCGCGCACCTTCTTAAATAGCAATCGAGTATAGGGCAGCTCCGTCGATGGTGACTAAATTTACCAATTCGACAGCCGTCTTTGATTTTGTGACATCACCGATACCAACCGCCAGGGGTCGGGTTATAGGCTTCCAACATTCTTAAAACAGGACATTGGACTTCCTTTGAGGTACTTGCAAGCTTTCCCTCTTAGGCATTTTATAGTGAGGATCATGACCAGCCCCACTTCACTACATAGTAGTAACAGGTTGTTTGGTTCAGGCGCTATCCCGCAATCCGTCGCCTGCGGGATTGAGCGGGGGATGGGGCGACCGTTACCGCCTATCCATCTCAACACTCTTTCGGGATACCGTTGTGGTGTAGGGCGGACGGCGAAGCAATCTCAAATTATCCCCGCTTATTTCTGGCTTGTTATCATCATAACTCTTTACATTCAGAAACAAAACATTAAATTCGTTAAAATTTTCCGATGTTCTGTAGAGATTACCGCACCCCGACGGGGAGGGTCGATTGCCAGATAGGGGCTAAAAAAGTTTAGAACCCCTTTGCTACATATCTTTGCACAATTGTGTACTAACCGTTACTTTTGTTGCACAATCCGCTAATCATTTTTGGCTCGTGTCCGGTTTTTGTTCGCCACACCGCCGATCGCGACAGTTCCAGCAATACTTACACTTGACCGTAGAGGTCGTAGACATCTGCACCAGTAATTTTCACAGATACGATTGAACCCAGCCGCGCTTCTCCTGTGACGTAGACGAGTCCATCTACTTCTGGGGAAAACCGAGCGGATCTACCAATCAACTCGCCTGTCTCTGGTTGTTCTTGTTCTATCAGGACATCAACTACCTGACCGACAGACTCTTGATTCTTCTTCAATGATATAGGTTGTTGTGCCGCCATTACCGAATTGCGCCGCATTTCCATTATTTCTGCAGGTATTTGCTGGGGCAAGCTGAAGGCTGGGGTTCCTTCTTCTGGCGAAAATACAAAAACTCCTACGTGATCGAATTCATGGCGCTTGACAAATTCCAGCAAGTGTGCTGCGTGTTCGTCCGTTTCGCCGGGGAAGCCAACAATAAAAGTTGTCCGCATCACAGCGCCGGGAAGTGCTGCTTTGAGCCGATCGACTATAGCATCATTGATCCCGGCTTGAAAAGGTCGATTCATCGCCCGCAGAATTTCGGGATGGGAATGTTGCAGGGGTAAATCCAAATACGGCAAAACGTTGGGTGTTTCGCGGATGGCTGCGACAACTTGCGGAGTCAAACCTGTAGGATAGGCGTAGTGCATCCGAATCCAAGGTACATCTACTTCACCCAAAGCCCGAAGCAGTTCGGCTAGTTTCGGTTCGCCATAAATATCTTTCCCGTAGTTGGTGGTAATTTGAGAAATTAAGATAATTTCCTTTACCCCTTCCGATGCCAATTGCTTAGCTTCGGCGACGATAGATTCGATCGTCCGCGATCGTTGATTTCCGCGCAAGTGCGGGATAATGCAAAATGCACAGCGGTAGTCGCAGCCTTCTGCTATTCGCAGATACGCGACACCTTCCGATGTGGTGCGGTAGCGGGGAGTAGTTTCGTCAGCGATGTAAGTAGGTTCTGAAGAGACGAGGGAAACTCGATCGCCCTTTTCCACCTGCTGCATAACATTGACTATTTTGTGATAGTCGCCAGTGCCGACAATTGCGACTGCTTCGGGCAATTCGTCCAGCAATTCCTGCTGAAAATGCTGTGCCATGCAGCCGGTGATGACTACTTTTTTATTAGCTTCGGCCAATTCTACCAAGGTGCGGACCGACTCTTCTCGCGCAGCTTGGATAAAACTACAAGTATTGACTACAACATAATCAGCTAATTCTTCATTAGAATCCACTTGATAGCCCGCTTGAGCCAGCAAGCCAATCATGTGTTCGGTATCGATGCGATTTTTTTCGCAGCCGAGGTGAGTAAATGCGATCGTTGGCTTCGTTGCCATGCAGTAATAGTTAGTGTTGCGCTATTTCTAAGAACATTTTATGATATCACACTCATTGCCAATTTGCAAGATATTGGTCTAATTTGTCGAGCGGCTGCGACCAGTGGAATTTTTACCTTGGGGGCGGGCATAATCACCACCCCACAAGAGTTTTAAGATTTTTCCAGATGCAAATCTTGATGTTTTTTGAGCTTAAAAATACTGCTAGCCAAACTTACGAGGGGATTTGATCCGAGGATACATCAGGGGCGATCGCCAGATTTGTTTCACCCGAAAGCACTTGAGCAGCAGACCCAGTAGTTAATCGATGCTCGTAAGAGTGTGTTCCCAAACCCTTAACTTGGCGCATCAAAGTGCCCATTTCCAAAGCACTCATCGCATAATTCCAGCCCAAATTGCTTTTAATTCCAGCCCTTTCCAAAGCTTGCTGCATCGTGTCAGTCGTCACCACCCCAAAAATCACCGGCACCCCTGTCTGAAAAGCAGCAGCAGCAATTCCCTTAGCAACCTCACCAGCCACAAAATCGAAATGAGGAGTTTGGCCCCGAATTACCGCACCCAGACAAATTACCGCATCGTAGCGGTGAGAAAGAGCAGCTTGGCGTGCCACCAAAGGAATCTCAAAACTTCCCGGTACCCAAAAAAAGTCCACTTGAGAGCCATGAGGATTAATATCAACCCCGTGGCGTTTCAAACAATCTTGACATCCCTCCAAAAGTTTGTTAACAACCAAATCGTTAAAACGACCGATGACAATAGCAAATCGCAAAGATTCGGTGTGAGTAAAAGTTCCCTCGAAAACAGTCATAGTGCTCTAGTTTAGATTTTAGGTTTTAGATTTTAGATTTTTGTTTGTGAGAAGGCAAAAGTCAGAAAGCAGCAGCATCTCATCTGAATCTCAAGTGCAAAAACATACAGGGTCGCGCGGTCTGGAAAATTCCTAGCTTCTGCCGAATGCCTTTCAATCGCTGGTAAATGCCTTCAGCCTTCTATCTTTTACCTTCTTTCTTCGAGAGAGTTGGGTGAAATTAAACGACTAAAAAGTTCAATACACCCACTGCAATAACCAGCAAAAACCAGAGACCAGACCCGACATAAATCAGGGATTTAGACTGATTCCAGTTTTGGGGAGAGGCATAAGCAACTGGCACGCCAACGACCATCACAAAAGACAGCAGTACCAGACCCAGTAAAACCACTTGAAACAGAATTGATAACATCTTTTCTCCTTTCGATATAACCGTGCGTTGATCGGAAATAGTTTCCCAGAACCGAAAAAAATCTTCCAAATTCTAGTTTTTGACAGTTTCCCGATAGTCGATCGAGAAATTGTCGGTTGATTGATACGAAAGAACCCAGGCAAATTCGGGCGTTGCGCGAACAGGCGTCAGCGGCTCTTGAGATTTCGATCAATTTTATCATTGTTCGCTACATGACAGAAAACTGGAAAGGTTAAGTTAAAGCCCGATCGACACATCCGGTTTCCGAGGGCGAGAAATTGCTACTGTTTGAGTTAGAGATGCGGGATTTTCGGCTATGGACTTAGTTTTGTGCCACACAACAGCAGATTTTGACGCCTTGGGGGCGGCGGTGGGACTTTGCGTGCTGCGCCCCGGTAGCAGGATCGTATTGACGGGCGGGTGTCATCCGACAGTGCGGGATTTTTTGGCGCTACACCGCGACGAGTACCCGCTGATAGAACGCCGATCGGTCAATCCGCAACGAATTCGATCGATTACTATAGTTGATGCCTCACAGCGCGATCGTTTGGGAAAAGCCGCCGAGTGGCTGGATTTGCCACAAGTGAGCGAAATTGCTGTTTTCGACCATCACCTACAGGCCGATTTAGACATTCCCGCTACTGTTACGCAGATCGAAGCAGTCGGAGCAAGCACGACATTAATTGTCGAAAAGCTCAAAAATCAAGCAGAAAACAGCGACACACCATTCCGCCTTCTGCCTTCGGAAGCAACAGTCATGGCCCTGGGCATCCACGTCGATACAGGTTCCCTCACCTTTGAGGGCGCAACTGCGCGAGATGCAATAGCTTTGGCGTGGTTGATGGAACAAGGAGCGAGTTTGGGGGTAATCGCTGAATATGTAGAACCCGGTTTGTCTCCTCAATTGCAAGATTTGCTCAGAGAAGCGCTGAATAATTTGCGATCGGAAACTTTGCACGGTTACAGCGTAGCCTGGGTGCTGCTATCTACTGAATCCTACGTTCCGGGACTTTCTTCACTGGCTTCTCGCTTGCTCGATTTAACTGAAACCGATGCTCTGCTGTTAGGCAATGTTTATAAATTTGGCGAAAACGAAAACAACCGCAACATCGCTCCCGAATCGCCAGTTTCCAATCGATTAACTATTATCGGTCGATCGCGAATCGAAGGAACAAACCTCAGCGAATTGTTCAAACCCTTCGGCGGCGGAGGCCACGCCCGCGCCGCTTCCCTCGCCACCCGCGATGTTGACCCCCTGCTGACTTTAAATCAGTTAGCTGACGAACTCAAAACTCAAATTCCCCACCCTCCCACAGCCCGCGAATTAATGTCGTCTCCAGTGCGGAGTATTCGCCCGGAAACTTCGGTGGGGGAAGCTCACCGTATCCTCCTACGTTACGGACATTCCGGGCTTTCTGTGGTCGATGCGGGCGATCGACTCGCCGGCATTATCTCGCGCCGCGACATTGACATTGCCCTGCACCACGGTTTCAGTCACGCCCCGGTGAAGGGTTACATGACTCCGCAGCTAAAAACGATCGCCCCAGATACCTTGCTGCCGGAAATTGAATCTTTAATGGTGACATACGATATCGGCCGCTTGCCAGTTTTGGAAAACGGTCAATTGGTGGGAATTGTGACTCGGACTGATGTGTTGCGCGAATTGCACCAGCAAAAAGCGCGAGACAGGGGAAGTAGTGCAGAATTTTCTAATTGTCCTGTACCCGAATCGGTGGAGCAGTTGTTACGATCGCGCATCAGTCCCGAATTATGGCAATTATTGTCGATCGCCGCCAATATTGCCCAAAATCGCGGCTGGCAACTTTATATTGTGGGTGGAGCAGTCCGGGATTTACTCTTAGCCACGGATGATACACTGGCGCTAACAGATATCGATTTGGTTGTGGATGGAAAGTGCGGTTCCGACGATTCCGGTGCTGGTGTCGAGTTAGCTTCCTCGCTGCAAAAACTTTACCCCGAATCGCGTTTGGACATTCACGGTCAATTTCAAACCGCCGCGCTTTTGTGGCACAAAGACTCTGCTTTCGGCTCGTTGTGGGTGGATATCGCGACTGCTCGTACTGAATTTTATCCTTATCCGGCTGCAAATCCTGAAGTTGAAGCGAGTTCAATTCGCCAAGATTTGTACCGCAGGGATTTTACAATTAATGCGCTGGCTGTGCGGTTGGGTGTTCCTCGCAGTGGCGAATTGTTAGACTTTTTTTGCGGTTTGCTGGACTTGGAATCGAAGCAAATTCGAGTTTTGCACGCCAATAGTTTTATCGAAGATCCGACGCGAATTTATCGCGCTGTGCGGTTTGCGGTGCGGTTGGGATTTGAAATTGAGCCGCAGACGGAAGGATACATCCGCAATGCTTTGGCCAGCGGGATTTATTACCGAATTCAGGGGGAAAACGGCCGAGCTCCGGCTTTGGAAACTCGACTCAAAAGCGAATTGAAATACATTTTGCAAGCCCCCTACTGGAAAGTTGCTTTGCAAATGCTGGGAGATTTGCAGGCTTTGCGCTGCATTCATCCTAGTTTGGAGTTGGATCGGGAGTTGTGGCGGCAACTGCGTTTGCTCGATCGGTGTTTGCAAGGAAGAAGGAAGAAAGGTTCGGCAACGGATTATGTAACGGATGTAACGGATGTAAAGGAGGTCAGGAAGAAGGAGGAGGGAAGAGGGAAAAAGAAAGAAGGAAGAGGAAAGAAGGAACAAACTATCCCCAATTCCCAATTCCCAATTCCCGATGCCCAATTCCCGATGCCCAATTCCCCATTCCCCATTATCAATATTCCTGATTGGCAGATGCGGCTGGAAGTTTTGATAGCTTATTTAGCACCGGAATATCGCGGCAAGGTGGCTGCAAATCTTCAGTTACCTGCTGACAGCATTAAGCGGTTGGAAGTTTTGGAAGCCGGAAAGAATGAGTTAGCAGAGAATTTGCCTAATTGCGAGTTGCCGAGTCAATTGGTGCTGCTGTTGAGAAATTATGAGTTGCCGGTGTTAATTGCGATCGCCCTACAAAGTCCACGAAGTGCACGCCGCCAACTCTGGGAATATCTCACCAAATGGGCGAATGTTGAGCCGCCTTTAAATGGCAACGATTTGAAGGCTTTGGGTTATAAGCCCGGGCCTGGGTTTAAACGAATGTTGGATGATTTGTTGGCGGCGAAGTTGGATGGCAATTTGGGCGATCGGGCTGCTGCTATCTCTTTCTTAGCACAACGTTATCCTCAAGCTTAGTAAGGTGCGTCAGCAGCGCGTTATTTTTTCTATAATTGAGCGGCTAATTGCTGACGCACTCTACTGAATTTTTAGTTTTCAATCCCAAACAGGCTAACCAGGCGAGCGTACCTTATTGATATTTCGAGAATTAACGTAAAGAAACATCACGCTCCTGTTTTAATCGCAATTGTCTTTTACAAAACATTTGTGGCTTCGCTCTTGACAGTAACTTCGATTGCTTTGCTTTTTGCATTAAAAAATCATCAAGTCTCAGAAGAATTTTAGCAATCTTATTTGTTAGAAAGCCAACTAAAAATCATTGAATTCATCTTAGAAAAACTTCTAATTATCAAGCCAAAAAACTTACTGCTTAGTGGACTTTTTGCAGCACTTTATGCAGTCTTAATTGGTGTTGAAGCCGTTGGTTTGTGGTACGAAAAAGACTGGGCAACAATCTGAGTTTTAGTGCTGGTAAGCATCAGTATACCCCCTGAAATATATGAATTAGTTCACGGGGTCACGGTACTTAAGTTAGCGGTATTTATCACAAATGTAGCCATCTTATGGTATTTGCTCCACCATTGGCCGAAGCATGGTAAAGGAGCTTAAAGTTTGGATTATTCAGAGGAAACTCACTTGATTTTATAAATGTCAGGATTTTCCATTTTAATTTCATAAAACGGCTGATCAGTCAAATAAAAACCTCAATCTTTACAAAAATTTTGTGATTGTAAAGATTCGATAAAGCTACGAGGGGTTATACCCCCTATGAGTTATACTGACATATATATAGATGCACCCTGATGGCTTTCCCGTTCCACAAGAGCGGGATTTTTATTGGAAAAATATTGTATTAAGTTTTAAGACTGTTGGTAGAGATAGAAGTGGTAGAAAATTTCAATAAAACGATCGCCAGATGCAAAAATAGCACAGCTAAAGCAAAAACGATGGTTCGGAGCAATCGAATATGCGCCCTAACTTCGCGAAATAACCCAAAGGCGGTAGCATAGTTTGGGAAGCGGCATCAACTGAAGATGAACTTAGCCTCAGCAACAGCCCTGCAATAGGGGGAAGACACCATTGCGACTTTAGGCAGATGACGGTTCGGCATCACTTATCGAGCTACCCACATTCATTTAAACAGAGATGTTGCACTATTTTAATTACTTGTTTAGGAACAGGCAAGCTGCCTGTTCCACAATAAAATTCATCTCTTGTGGAACAGGCATCTTGCCTGTTCTTGAAAATGGTGCAAGATGTAAGTTTAAACAGAGATGTTGCACCATTGTGAGTTAGAAAACAATTAAAAACCCGGTTTCTTCTTAAAGAAACCGGGTTTTTGAAATCGATGGTGAAGCGCGATTTGCTGTCTAAACTATTCGGAAAATAAAAGGGTAGCGGTAAGGTTGGTTAGGATTTTGCAAAACGTGGAGGATAGCCATTATTGTCAGTCCCCAGTGCAGCAGATAACCTAGGGGCACTAAGATAAAACCAGCAAGACCGAAAGTGACGACAGTTAACACCACAATCACGGTGCTGTACACCCATACATTAAGATGAAAATTTATGGCTTCTGTGGCGTTTTCTTTGACAACGGGGTCATCTGATACTAACAATACAGCGATCGGAGCTCCGATCGAGAACAGTAACGTACTGAAAAAAATCGCCCCGTGGCACACCAGTGATAGCAGCTTCCGCTTGTCGGAGTCGTACATATTAGTTTTCTTCCTTGACTTTAGTGATAATTTTACCTTTAATAGCAACTGTAGCACAGGCTATAATGGCGATCGGGTGATGATTCCCCTACCTAATTTGTGATGACAACAGAACTCGAAACTGAACTGCTAACTGCTGTTGAGCGCCGGCGCAACTTTGCTATTATCTCGCACCCCGACGCGGGTAAAACTACTTTGACAGAAAAGCTGCTGCTGTACGGAGGTGCAATTCACGAAGCAGGTTCTGTGAAAGCGCGGCGGGCCCAGCGACACGCTACCTCTGACTGGATGGCGATGGAACAGCAGCGGGGAATTTCTATTACTTCTACTGTTTTGCAGTTTGAGTATAAAAAATATCACATTAATCTGCTCGATACTCCGGGACACCAAGATTTTAGCGAAGATACTTATCGAACTTTGGCGGCGGCTGACAATGCAGTGATGCTTGAGGATGCTGCTAAGGGTTTGGAACCGCAAACTCGGAAGTTATTTGAAGTTTGTAAGCTGCGAAGTTTGCCTATTTTTACTTTCTTTAATAAGCTCGATCGCCCTAGTCGAGAACCTTTGGATTTGTTGGACGAAATTGAAAAGGAATTGGGGTTGCAGACTTATCCGGTAAATTGGCCGATAGGTACGGGTGATCGCTTTAAAGGTGTTTTCGATCGCAGAGGGCGCAAAATTCACTTATTCGAGCGGACTCAACACGGTTCTCGCGCTGCTGTTGATACCGTAATCGAATTGGGCGATCCGCGCATTGAAGATTTGTTGGAACAAGACCTTTACTATCAGCTCAAAGAAGAGTTAGAACTGCTGGATGAGTTAGGAACTGAACTCGATTTAGACTCGGTTCGGGCTGGAAAAATGACGCCTGTTTTCTTTGGCAGCGCCATGAGCAATTTTGGGGTCGAACTGTTTTTAGATGCGTTTTTAGATTACGCTATGAAGCCGATCGCCCGCAAGAGCACCGCCGGAGATTTGCCGCCAACTTATGAAGATTTTACCGGTTTTGTGTTCAAATTGCAAGCGAATATGGACCCGAGACACCGCGATCGGGTGGCGTTTATTCGGGTGTGTACGGGCAAGTTTGAAAAGGACATGAACGTGACTCACGCTCGCAGCGGTAAAACGGTGCGTTTGTCAAGGCCTCAAAAGTTATTTGCTCAGGATCGCGAGTCGATCGAGGTTGCGTATCCGGGCGATGTGATCGGTTTGAACAATCCGGGAGTATTTGCGATCGGCGATACTATTTACACAGGTCAAAAACTGGAATATGAAGGGATTCCCTGTTTTTCTCCTGAACTTTTTGCTTTTTTGAGAAATCCCAATCCTTCTAAGTTTAAGCAATTCCGCAAAGGCGTTTCTGAGTTGCAGGAAGAAGGCGCAGTGCAAATTATGTACTCGGTTGATGAGGCGAAACGCGAGCCAATTTTGGCGGCTGTCGGACAGTTGCAATTTGAAGTTGTGCAGTTCAGAATGCAGTCGGAATATAATGTGGAAACGACGATCGATATGTTGCCTTACAGTGTAGCTCGTTGGGTTGACGGCGGTTGGGAGGCGCTGGAAAAAGTTGGGCGGCTGTTTAATACGGTGACGGTGAAAGATACTTGGGGAAGGCCGGTTTTGCTGTTTAGAAATGAGTGGAATTGCCGACAGGTGGAAGGGGAGCACCCTGTTTTGAAGTTAAATGCGATCGCCCCTGTGGTTTCGGGTTTGGCTGTTAGTGAGGAGTGAGATTACCGCAGGCAAAGGACACAACACTGTTGTGTCCCTACAAATGATATTTATTCGGCTTAAATACGCCGGATATAAGAAGTTACAATCACGGCTCTAACAGTTTTTCTAAGATGGTGTAAATGTCTTTTTTGTCACCATCTTTACGTCTCCCTAGTCCCACGACAACAACTAGAACTCGCTCTTGTTCGACTTGATAAACTATACGATAGCGCTGTCCAACAGCTCGGATGCTGCGAAATCCTGATAGGTTATC
Source organism: Microcoleus sp. Pol7_B2 (assembly GCF_036701035.1). Lineage (NCBI taxonomy): Bacteria > Bacillati > Cyanobacteriota > Cyanophyceae > Oscillatoriales > Microcoleaceae > Microcoleus > Microcoleus sp. Pol7_B2. The sequence goes on from NZ_JAUBQB010000006.1 coordinate 24,100, forward strand.
TACAAGGGCTTTGCCTTGCTTTTGTGGTTCAACTTTTAGTTGATCGATGCGATCGCAATTTTTCCTGTTATCGTCGATTTTTCTTTGACTGCCTCCAACATTTCCAGTGCCAGTGGCGTAAGCTGGATCTCATATTCGATCACGTTTTCTTCGTGATTCATAGTCCCAATTTTGCTTTGGCATTTTCCCAGGAAATAGTTTCGCCTTGGCGTGCTTGGGTGATGTTTTGGCGCAATTTGGTAACGAATTCTGTATCGGTGAGAATATCTAAGGTTTCTAACAGTTCAGTCAAATGCGTGTAGCTCATTGCAGCCATAACGGGAACGCCATCTTGAGTGATGATGATAGGCTCATTGATAAGTTCTTGGGGTAGGTTTGGAAGCTGCTGCTGTGCTTGGGCAATGGTGAGTGGTTTGGACATGGTTGTACTAAAGCAACATTACTTTTAATTTAGCATTTCGGCCCAACTAATTGGTTTCCAGCCGCTGACGCTGGTAACGAGTAAATCCAAAATCCAAAATCCAAAATCTAAAATCCAAAATCGATTGACGGCGGCCCCCCTCTGCGGCTACGCTTTGAAGTGAGAGGTTGCTTGCTTGTAGAAGAGGCAGCCCGCGTCACCCCAAAATCTAGTTGCACTGCCCAAAGCTGCGCTAACAGCAATGGACAGCTAACCGCCAAACTGGTACAAGCAGTCTGGAGGCTAACGGAGTATCTTAACATCCTCTGTAGCCGCCCTGCTATGTGTTGAAATGCGGGGCGGCTGGGTTTTTGGGTTTTTCTAGAAAACCCAAAACCAGGAGAACATATTATGTCACAGGAATTCGTGCCTGACGACAACAAATTCGATCGCCCAAATGACGACTCAGCAGCAGTATGCGAACAGGAAGTGGTGCTGTTAACGGTTGTCGGTTCGCCCAAGGGTGTCCGGGAAACCATACTCACTTTGTACCGACTGGGATTTGCTGAAGTCGGCGATTGGAGTCCCGTACAACGTGCCGCTAATCCGAAGCAGGTGATGAGCGTGCTGATCCGTCGGAAGCGGGCTGATGGTACATCGCCGAGAAAATCTGGGCGGTAAGCTGCAAGGTTAAATAGCTAAATTCGAGGGCGGGCTTTTAACGCTATGTCCCTGAGTCCGGCAGTCCGGCAGGGGTTGAAACCCCTGCCTCAAAGCTAAAGTCCTCTGAAGAGGACTGAAGAATTCATTAGTCCTCTTTAGAGGACTTTTGCTATTAGCCAGGGAATTCATTCCCTGGCGGGCTTTCGGTTTAAGGCAGGGAATGAAGGCCGCGTCTTTACTCATTGCGATCGAGCTAACTGCTGACAGTATCGTCACCTAAATTATTGAGAGATTCTTGCACCGAATCAAGAAAATTGTGAAGTCTATCGTTGTTAGGAGCAATGGCTAAAGATCGATTAAACATTTCCAGTGCTTCTTGCCAATTTTTGAGTGCTTCCTGTTGATTAGATAATTTTGATTGCAAATCACCCATACTTTTCAGTGCAAGCCCTTTGCTGTTGAGAGTCAAAATATAATCCGGTGCAATAACTAAAGCATAATCAAAGGCTGCGATCGCATCTGAGTAAGATAGTTTTGCTGCCTCAAATTCACTTAGCCCTGCTTGCAAATAACCCAGAGATCGCAGCGCATTCCCTTTGTTTTTGAGAGCTAAGAGATAATCCCGTGCAATAAATAAAGCAGAATTAAAGGCTGCGATCGCATCAGAGTAAGACTGTTTTGCTGCCTCAAATTCACTTAGCCCTGCTTGCAAATAACCCAGAGATCGCAGCGTACTCCCTTTGTTGTTGAGAGCAACGATATAATCCGGTGAAATAAGTAAAGCAGAATTAAAGGCTGCGATCGCCTCTGAGTAAGATAGTTTTGCCACCTCAAATTCACTTAGCTCTGCTTGCAAAGCACCCAGACATCCCAGCACAACCCCTTTGTTGTTCAGAGCAGCGATATCACCCGGTGCAATAAGTAAAGCAGAATTACAGGCTGCGATCGCATCTGAGTAAGATAGTTTTGCCACGTCAAATTCACTTAGCCCTGCTTGCAAATAACCCAGAGATCGCAGCGCATTCCCTTTGTTAGTGAGAGTAGCGATATCATCCGGTGCAGTAAGTAAAGCAGAATTAAAGGCTGTGATCGCCTCTGAGTAAGACTGTTTTGCAGCCTCAAATTCACTTAGCTCTGCTTGTAATTTACCCAGACATCCGAGCGCAATCCCTTTGTGGTTGAGCGTGGCGTTATCATCGGGAGTTATAATAAGTTGGCAATCGTAAGCTGCAACGGCCTCTAAATATTCCTGTTTTGCCTCTGCGTATCTAGCCAAGTAAGCATAGTAATCTCCCTCCGATATTGAAATTCTACCAAGCCAAAAATCACTTTTAATCCACAAATCATCTCTAACTCCCAGCAGCGACTCGCATTCCCCATAACGACTTTTTTCCAAAGCTTCCTTAAAAACCTCTTCCCATTCCTTCATACCCCGCTCCCAATCCAAGCGATTAGCATGATAAATTGCCTCAGCCGCATTCCTCAATTCCCGGTAATACCCCTCTAAAACTTCATGAGCTATGCGAGTTTTGTGGTTATCCCTCTCCGCATCCAAGCGTCGCAATAAATCGTGAATTCTATACCACTTTTCACCCCGCTGGGGCTCCTTCCATACAAAGGAAAAACTCGTCAAAATCTCAAAATTTGCACTACTTGCCTGGAAGTGGCAACCAACTCCCAATTTTATGTACAAATCCTCATCAAAAGCGCGGCAAGCACTCAGCGAATGCACCGCCGATCGCACTTCGCGATCTACATAACTGAGCAACCGATCCGTTAACTCCGCAGTCTTATTTTCCAACCTCGGAACCCGCGCAAAATCCGACGACAGCAACTCAATTCCCCGCTTTCTTTCTGCCAGCACCACATCCGCGCATAAACCCAAATAAAACGGATGTACCTGCAAATTCTCCCAACTCTCATCAGAATTGACGCTGGCATATCTAATCACAGCATCAGCCAACTCTGCCTTGTCAATCTCGACTTTGTGCAGGTAATCCCTAGCATCGCCGGCAGACAAATGCCCAACCAATTGTGGATCTATATAATCTTCTGGAATTGGAAACTTCGACGCATTCGGCCACCGCAGTTGTGTGACAGGACAATCTCGCCCCGCCACCGCAACTACAATCCCCGCTTTGAAATCCAGCGCCCTCAGCAACCGCCGAAACCACTCATCTTGATACCAAAATTTTATTCCCTGAAAACTGCGTTTTTCATCCCACAATTTTTCGTGAGTATCGAACAGCATCACGAGGCGTTCTGGTTTATTTCTGCCAGCCATTGCCGCATTCAAATCATCTGCAAACAATTTCGCCAAACAGTCGATTAACTCAGTATCAATATCTTTGCGACGAATTTCCTCTGCCTTGTCGTCGCTGACACCGAGGCGCTTTTGAATTAATTTCATCGCCCGCTTAATCCCGCCCAATTTATCTATGCCTTTAAGCACCGCTACAGCTTGCGCCACCACTGGAAATTCTGCAAAAGTTTCAACTACAGGTGTCAACAATTCCATTACATCATCGGGGAAAAGTTGTTCTAGAGTTGCGTTTGACTCGCCTTTATTGAGCAAATACCAAAAGCAAGCAAAATCATAATTGGGAAACTTAAATTTATATTTCTTTGCTGCTTCTTCCAGATTGCGCCGCAGCATCAGCAACCCATAAAATCTATCTTGCGGTTTATCTTCTTTAATCGGTATCAACCCGAAATCGTGCCTGACTACGGGTATGGGAGTGTAGGTTTTAGGTTCAGCGTGGCGGACGAAATTAGCAACTTCGGCGGCTTGTGATTCTGGGAGCGCGCGCAATTGTTGCCAAATTTGCGGCGAAAATCTTTTGCAGCAGTTAACCTGCAAGTGTTTTAGCAGCAATGACTTGCCGTTGCCTCCATCGCCGTAAAAATACAAAATTTGTTCGCGGGGCGGGTCTTCGTTTAAATAAAAGGCAAATCGGCGGGTAAATTCGTGCCTGTCTGTGAAGAGTTCGAGTTGGCGATCGCCGCTAATAGATTCGCTTTCAAAATCTTCGTCGTCAATTGGCATAAGTGTGCGGGTGAGGTGTAATTTAATTATAAGCAAAAATTAGATTGAATCGGCGATTGAAATCGCTTCTACAAAAACAAAGTCCGCCTTCGCGGACTAAGAGATAAAGGAAGTATCTAACCACAAATTGTCATAATTCTTCAGTCCTCTTTAGAGGACTTTAGCTTTTAGGCAGGGGTTTAAACCCCTGCCGGATCGTTGCGATCGTGCAATATCTGAGAAACAAATAATTTTAGTGAAATTATTTAAGTACCTGGCGGCAAAGGTTGCAACAATTGGTGACAGAGAAATAGAGCTGTGTTAGAACAGCTATCGATCGACCAGCCAAGCTATCTTAGAAAGGACGCTAGCGAAAGCACAGTCATGGCACCTTCCACTAATCCAAATCCGGCGGATTCATCTGCAAAAAAGTCTCTAGAGGCTGGGCTGGCAGCTTTGAAACAGCAGGATTACCCCACCGCGATCGCCCTTTTAGAATCTGTTACCCAAACCGCAGCTAATCAACCGTCGGGAATCCGCGCGCAGATGGGGTTGGTGGCTGCGTACAAAGCAACCGGTAATGTGAAAGAGGCGATCGTCCTGTGCTCTTCCCTCGCCAAAAGTCCTAACTCTCAAGTCAAAACTTGGGCCGATCGCGCTTTAAAAGAATTAACCCCCCCTCGCCCCCCAAAACCACCGGAAAATAAACCAAAATCCGCAGAAACTCCCCCCGAAACAGGCTTTGTCGCCTTTGATGCAGCAACTAAATCGCCGAAAAAATCGCTTGGGGGCGATCGACCTACCGTAGACAAAAAAACAGGATTTTTACCTTTAGAGTCGGCTGTAGAGCCTGGAAACGCCAAATCGCAACCGATTTCCCCGCCACCTCCACCCCCCACAGGCCCGACTTCTGAACCGGAAAACTCGAGCGAAACCGCACCCGATACCGCAGAAATTAGTGGCGAAAATAGTTCCGGTTCCCCAACAGATATCCCCGGATTCGCCAGCCCAAATACTTACCAACTCACTTGGCGCGAAGCGGGGCGCGCCGCGAAAAGCCCGCGCCCGCTCAAACCGCTGAAGTTGCTGGAGTTTCGGGTGCAAGCCGTTGCAAGTGCGATCGCCCTATTTTTCCTAGCCCGGTTTGTCCTGCAATTCTTGCTGACAAACACTAATTCTCTGTTGGTTCAGCTTTACATATTCACTAGACTGCCTATTTTCGCGCCGATTCAGCTTTTTTACCGCGATCCAACTCCGTTTGTTCAGATGGTGTTTGGATTGCTTTTGGCCTCGTCTCCGTGGCTGATAGACGCGCTGCTGAAACTGTTTTGTGGCATCGAAACTCTGCGCGGGTCAGTTTTATCCAAGCACAGCAAGGAAGCTGGTCGGGTACTGCGAAGTTATTGTACCAAGCAAAATATGCCGGTGCCGGTGCTGAAACTCTTGCCGCTGAATGTTCCTGTAGCTTTCAGTTACGGCGGTTTGCCCCGTTTTGCTCGGATTGCTGTGAGTCGGGGGCTGTTGGAACAATTGACGGATGATGAAATTGCTACTATTTTCGCGCGGGAGTTGGGGCACATTTCCCACTGGGATTTTGCGCCGATGTCGCTGGCGCTGCTGGTGATTCAGATTCCTTACTTGATTTATTGGCAGGTCGCGCACTGGCAAGAGCGGTTGTGTGATTTAATGACGATCGAGTTTTTGCGTTCTGCTGTCAAATTTGTGGCCGCTGCAATTTCTGCTACGAGTTATGGGATTTATAAGTTGTTGCGCTGGCCGATGTTGTGGCTGTCGCGCCGCAGAGTGTATTTTAGCGATCGTACTGCTGCAGAAATTACGGGCAATCCTAACGGTTTGACGCGGGCACTGGCTAAAATTGCGATCGGCATTGCTGATAATATCGAACAGCAAAAACAAACTAGCTTTTTCCTGGAAAGTTTCGATCTATTGTTACCTGTAGGTGTTGGACAAGCTGTAAGCCTTGGTTCTGCTGCATTACACGCGCCGCTGGAACAGATTTTGCTGTGGGATGTCAGCAATCGCGAGCGCAACTGGTTGACGGTTAACCGCGCGCATCCTTTGCTGGGAGAGCGTTTGAAGCTGTTGGCCCTCTATGCTCAATTTTGGCAACTGGAGACTGAGTTAGATTTGGCAAACGCGGGAGTCCAAGAACAACCCAGGAAAGGAAAATTGTCTCTGTTTAAGTCAATACTCGAATTTAAAGATTCAAAACTATTTTTACAGGGTGCACCGTTTTTTGGAATTCCGATGAGTTTAGCGATAGTCGGGGTGCTTTGGCTGATTGGCTGGATTTTTTCGAGGACGAGTATCTGGCAGTTGGATTGGCTTTGGGGCGATCGATCGATTCTTTGGGGCTGTTTGCCGATCGGATTTAGCATCGGTACTTTGATGCGGATCAATTATTTCTTCCCGGATATTATACCGCGAGAAACCGCTTCGCCGAGTTTGCCGGAAATTTTGTCAAATCCCGACAGTTTGCCGCTGGATGCTGAACCGGTGCGGCTGGAAGGCCAACTTTTGGGTCGATCGGGTATGAATAATTGGCTGGGACAAGATTTGATTTTGCAAACGGCGACGGGTTTGGTGAGGTTGCACCATGTTTCGAGGTTTGGCTACATTGGCTCTTTGTGGCCATTTTTGTTCAAAGAGACTACTCGCCCCAGCGATTTGATCGGAACATCTGTTGTGGCGACTGGTTGGCTGCGCCGGGGTGCTACTGTGGCGATCGACCTCGAAACTCTCCGCAGTCAAGGAGGGAGGGTTAGTGACAGCGGACATCCGATTTGGTCTGCGATTTTGGCTTTTGCTGCTGCTTTTTGGGGCGCATACATCATTATCCAGGGCCCAAGGTGAGGAATAGCAATCGGATTGCCGCGCGAGTGGCCAACAACGCGCAGCCTAGATCGGTTTTGAGTTAAACAGCGGAGGCGCGATATTCTACCAGGGCTTCGCTAACGATGTTCTGCGTGCTGGTGGCGCACCCTACACTCCATTAGTGTCAACTTAACGTCAAACGTAGTACGGGTATGCTGTTTGACGATTAGGGTTCGATCCCCCCTAGCCCCCCTTAATAAGGGGGGGACAAGAAATATGCTCAAAGTCCCCCTTATTAAGGGGGATTTAGGGGGATCTAGACTTAGGTAAAAGCGAGATTTATCAGGGGTTTCAGGCGTAAGTTGTCACTAAGGCCTACAGTCTTCTTCCTTCTTCTGTCATAAAGAAAAGTTGCTTTTTTGCCAGCACTCTGTTACATTAGTTTACATGAATTGGATTGAACCAAATAGCGCGATAACTTCAGTTGGCTAAAATCGATAAGGCATTGCGTAAAAATTGTCAACATCCCAACACAGCAAGTACAGCCAGCCGCTTGTCGGCTGTTTTTTTTCGACCGCTATTTTTGCTGTGCGGGATGAATTCTCAAAAGTGATTCAGATGTGGTTTGCGTTAAATTCAGACTGAAATCTTCCTAAATAACTAGCTCTGTTACCAAGGCTGTGATACCTTTAAAGAATGCTCGGACTCTGCCGGGCCGGATTTAAGGGATACCGGGTAAGTGAGTAGTTCTCAGCATTAGGAGCGAGATTAGGATCGAGGTAAGATTACTGGCTGAAAAAATGTTAGCCATTTTATCCATCACTGTATTAAACTGAATACTGGCATTCCGATCGCTTGCAATTGACATCCTTGGACATAAATTTCGAGACGGCGCTGGCTATAAACATTCTGAATCAAAACCGGAAGCAAGTAATACAGAATAGCCAATAGCCTAAACATTTGAGTGATGACTAAAAGTTTACACAACAACCTGAGATTTAAAAGCTCTCTGCATCGGCGGTTAAGTTCCGGCCTTATCAGAGTAAATCATCTTTTTGTTCTAAAAGGTGGGGGGAGCTGTCAAGGTTGGTGGGAGGAATGCGCCAATTCTCGGGTTATGTGGTGTTTCCCTGAAGTCAATATTCAGTTGACTTCAGGTAATTCTGTTCGAGCAAATTAATTAAAATCCAAGTCGGGAGGAATTTTTCATGTCTATTCGTCTTTATGTTGGCAATCTACCGAAGGAACTCGATCGCCAAGAATTGCAAGAAGTTTTTGCGCCGGAGGGCGAATCTGTTACCACAAAGGTAATTACAGACCGCAAAACTGGAAAATGCAGAGGCTTCGGTTTTGTGACTGTGCTAACCGACGAACAAGCCGACCAAGTTATTGAGAAATACAACGGCTTGATGTTCAAAGAAAACCCGCTGAAAATAGAGAAGGCACTGCCGCGCTCTAAGGGTAAATCTGAGAAGGGCGAAGACGACCAGCAGCAGTCGCCGCAGTCACCGCAGTTGGTGTCGGCATCGGCGTCTGTGCCTATGCCTGTGCCTGCGCCGCAGCAACAGCAGCGCTCGGCTTCGGCTCCTCCTACCCAAGGTGGAGGCGGTTCCAGCAAAAGCAATCGCCGTCGGGGTGACAACAACAAGTCCCGCCGCAATCAGTCAGCAACAACGGTGTCGAGCGCTGATTCCGGCTCGGTGCAGCCAGATCCGCGCTGGGCGAGTGCTCTGGAAGAACTCAAGCAAAGATTGGTGGAAGCTCAGACTACTAATTAGTCGAAAATGGCGACTAATTGCTGCTGTCTCTCGACTGTGGTTGACTGAATGTATCTGGAAGTGCGATCGAGAATGGGTCAAAAAACCCTGTTCTCGATCGCACTCTTTTATGGTAAAAAATCTCTAATATCTAGCAGTGCGGTAACATAAGCGCGATCGGACAAGTAATGAAAACTCAAGTCCTGACTACCAACCAGTTAGATTTTGGTCGATCTACCAGACACGATGTCGTATCCTGAAAATGGTTGGCCAAAAAAACCCGGTTTCTCTGAAAATAGAGGGTTGAGCAGCGAGACATCTAGAAAGAAACCAGGTTTTTAGCCCGTCTAAACAAGTCCTCTTTATTCTATCGGCCCGAATTCGATTGTCTCAATAAACTCAAAAATCTTGTTCATAATTCCCTCAACTTCAGACTCCAGGGAACCCAATTCATCCCCCTCCTGATAAATTCGCTGACAGCTTACGGTGTAGCAAAAATCGTCAGCAATAAAAGCCATAAGTCCCCGGTAAGCATCCAACCGAGTCAGAGAACCCTCGTTTTTCTGCACGCTGAGAGTTGCACCAGCAGGCAAATCTAAAACCACGAAATAAGCTTCTTCATCTTCTAAGTATTCTGCGTGGAGTAACTTAGAATTGGGAACATTAGCAAGAATTGCCTGAGAAACAAAATTGTCGAGAAAAGACTTGAGATAAGCTTCCTCGCCAACCGAGTCGATTGTTTCTTCAACTTCACCAGCAACAGGGAAATAATCAATTTTCAGCAAAACGCCAAAGTCGTCTGAAAATGCGACACAGCCTTCTTGATCATCAATTTTACCGCCTCGTTGATCGTCAACTGGAACGGGAACGCTAAAATTGCCTTCAGGAGATACGTACCATACCGCATCGAAATCAGACTCTCCGCCTTCTACTTCCGAGTAAGCAGCAATTACATCCTCAATAATTTCCGCAGCTTCCTCGTCTTCCACACCTAATGCTTGCTGGAATTCTTGGAGGAAAGCCTCGTGCTTCTGGGATATTTCGCCATCTGCGACAAACATTGCTGCGGTTATTGCAAAAGTATCCAACACTAACTCATCTGGCATGGATTCCCAAGCAGTATTAAATAATGCTCCTAAACCGTCTTGGGCGACAATACCGTCCAATCTTTGAAACATTGCGGACATATCATCTTCCGAGTATTCAGCAAATATTTCTGATTCCCAAAGTATGCTTTCTAAGATATCAGCATCGGTGTCAGGGGAATTTGCCTCCGCTGCGACAAGTGCTACCGCTGCTACGGATTCTTCTAAAGTTAAGCTTGCTTCGGATTTGTCTTCTGAATTGAATATTTTATCAAACTTGGCCACAGGTTTTGCCCCGCTAGTGTTTAGTTTTGCTATTCATAGCAAATTTATGACATAAAAAGATAGTCGTCAGGGATACATTTACTTTTTGCAAAATGCCGCCAGTCAATGTAGGGTGCGTCTAGCCTTACACCTTACCACTGGTGAATAGAAAATCTCCAATTAATTTACCAAGGACTGCCAATTATTGTGAATCCGGCCCAAAACTTCGGGCGTGAGAAATCTGCATTTGGTACTTGTGCCGATTGAGTAAGGTCGATCGCGCCTTGAGTTCCCCGCAATTGACCGTTTTTAATTAAAATTTGTTTGTGGATCATTGCCAGTTGAGCTTTTCTGAACGCTTCAGCTTTAATTGGCTGCGATCGCAAATTGCGACAAAACTGCGTCATCAGCGCTAAAGTGGCGACATCCTTAAGGCTGTAAGGTCGATCGCCCTTAAATCCTATAGTCCTGCACGCATCCAAACCAAAGAAACCGGGTTTTTTGCCATTTTTGCTGTTAGTCAGCCAAATAACACGACTCCCGCGCCCGCAAATCTCAGCTTACAACAGTCAACAGCAGCAGCTAATCCAAGTAGTTTGACAGTAAATTCTGCCAATACTATCCCCGACGATATCTTGCTAAATGGCGGTGCAATCCCAAGCATGATGACCTTTAGCGAAACCGATGATGACATCCTCATCTACGACTAAAACAGCTTGTTGAGTTCTCTAACCAGCGCTCAAACTCAGCCAATTATTCCTTTGAACGGCACGAAAGTTAATAGTGCAATTTCCCCAACTGCTAATACCTCTGCCAATGACAACAGCCTCTTAATTACTCCGGCTGAAAGTCCCAGCAATCCACTAGCAAATAGCGATTTGACTGGCATTTAGACCTGGTAGTAATTGTAGGTTTTGTTGAGGGCGATCGAATAGATTAAAAATCAGATTTGTTGAAGAAATCTTGTTTTTTGCAGTAATTTTGTAGGATAATTTCTGAGCTTCAACCCTTCTGTTCTTGTTGTTTTGTAACCAGAATATTCATTAAAACATTGGCCGCCTCAGATCAATTGTAGGGGGATCGGGCAGCATACTCTTGGTTAGCAACAAAGAAGTTTGCATCCTCTTCTTTGACAAGTTCTGTTGCAAGAAACTGCATCAGCCGAAGCTTGTCAATTTTGGGAAGCTCCTGGATTTATAACATGAGTTCAGCTAATGGCATTCGATCGTCTCTTCGTTTGAGGATTGGTGAAAGTATTGGAGGTGTTAGATTGTCGCATTGGGGCGATCGCTAGCATCTATTTATTCTACCAATTAGTGTGATAGATTGGCTCAGGATTTTCACAAGTAACTTTGCGAGCGCCCATTAAACAGTGATGCAAACCCACTCCGGAAATCGCACTCCAACGACAATTTTCGATTGCCCCCTGACAGATAACCTATCGGTCTAACGTTGCTGTTTAGCGGCTGCCAATAACCTTTCGTGCCTAACCCGATGAAGTTAATTCGGTCGAGTGCAAGCGAGTTGTTATGCGGCGGAAATAGCAGGCTTTATGCCTTTGTTTTTAGTAGGGAAGCAATTTCAATCATTAATTTTCGGCGCTCTGGCTTCATATAATCAAGATTTGCTGACCAGTTCAAAATATCTATGATTTCTGCTGATTTACTGGGAGCAAATTGATTGTTTGTTACCACTCTTCTTAGTGACAATAAAGCACTGTATTGAGTGTAGGGGACCTCCATAATACCAACTGCTCTAGAAACTAACAAATTTATATAATCAGTTGATGTGTTCCACTCAACGTGCTGGTAAGCAGACAAACGCTCTCCCCCCTTGTTGCTATTTAATCTTTCATAAACAGGAAAATTTATAACTTTAGGAATTAAAGTCCACATTGTTGAGGAAATTTCGAGCATTAATTTTGTGCGGTTAGGTCCAAAGGGCATTTCATCTCTAACCCTATCGTAATAGCCAGCCAATTGATCTATCCGCTTCAATGCTTCCGTTGAATCTATATCGCTTGCAGCATCAACTAAAGCTATGGCCTCTCGATAGCGTCCCTCAAGCTGCTGCTGCGTTTCCTGAGATGTTAGATTTATAGCCCCAATATCAGATATTTTTTCTTCGTATTTTTCTGATGCTTCTTGAACACCGTATTTTAGTTTAATTCTCAGTAGATTACTCTCAATTTCCTCAATGCCTTGTTCACGTAACCAATTTAAAGAACCTTGCACTTGCGGAACCTGATAAATAATCCAAGGAAGTAAAATAGGAAGCCAGAAAAGAAAGAGAAGAACTAAAGTTACCGATGTAACCTTTAATTCAACTGAAAAACTCCAAATATTGCTGTTAACTTTATCCGATTTAATATAAATGCTGAGTACGCTTAATATGATTAAGATAATGATAGTAATCGAGTATTTTTTTCTCAAAGCAGAGGAAAGGCCCGAATTGCTACTCAATCGCTCATCTTGATTAATTTTTTGATTTGAATTTCTATTCATACAAGAACACACCACACTTTACACTATACGAGCGACCATAGCTATAAAACTCGGCTGATAATCGCAATTCATAGATAATTTTTCGTATCCACAAAAATTTGGTGGCAACTTCATACCGCGGAATTTACAAGTGAGCTTTCGACTGCACCACAACAGATAAACTAACCGCATAACTTATAATTGTCCCGCAGCTACAGTAGAATACTCTTTCCGAATTCGCTTGCAGTGGAACAGGCTCAGCCACAATTGCCAGTGTCATAACAATCTCCAATTCGCTGATTTGATGGTAGCAGATCTTCAGCTTGTTGTCTGTTTTAATTCAAAAAATAAACCACCCCGATCGCCCTATCGGGAAGAAAAAGTGACATAATTTTGTAAAAACTTGTAAATGGTAAATTGTCGAGCTAGAAGAAAAAGCGATCCTCTACCTTTCAGGAACGCTGCGCGAACGGGATAGCTTCGATCGCGCGTACTTGCAACCTTGACGACAGCTACAACTCATCGATGGTCACCAACCCGACTTCTGTAAACTGAATAACAAGTTCTTGCTCATCCAGCAAGCCAGTTCCAACTAAAGGTCGCCTTCGGGTCGCAATGACTATGACTTCTCGCTCTTCACCATCCCAAAGGACGATCGCTTCGTGAACTGGTAGCAAGACTTCACTATTATCTGCCAAATTTGCGGGAATGTCGTGTCTAAAGGTCAAGCCCATCAATGAAACAGCTTCTAGAGGAAGACACAATTCCCCAGTGAAGCCTGTATCTATGACGAACTCAATAGGGATACTTGAGGCATTAGGTAGCAAGAAAGTCAGCGTTACAGTTGTGTGTCTATTTGTCACAATCCCAGAAATCACTTGCAGACAAGCTCCATGACACCACCAAATGAGACAGCAACGTTATACCCAATACGGATACCAAAGAGTCGGGCGTTTGGGTGCTTCTTACTAAGGTTACGAGATGCTTGCAATCCAGTTTTATCGACTTCATAATCACCTGTTTCAATGTCGATAATGACCATTTTGCCGATGTTCTCTTCCACCTCGACCTTTTGGCGGATGTTGCTTTCGTACAATTGCTTTGCACGTCGTGCAACTTCTTCGCGACTTAAAAGGATTGCCTGCATATATTGACTCCCGCTCGCTACGCTTTTCTGTGAATCCCTCTATGATAGCCCACGGACAAGCAGGATTAGCATTGCCGTTAATTCAGTAAATTTGTTTTATTTTCTTAAAAGCAACTCTAACCCCTAATAATATGTAACCGGAAAACCCTATTACTCTTGTGATGAGAAAAAAGGAAAAACCGATGAACGAGTATCAATTAACACCCGCAAAACACCACCAGGTACAAGTAGTTGTTTCCCTAAACCGCGTTCACTTAGAAAACTATAAAACTCATAATGCAGTATTAACAAAACTGCTAGAACGTTGCAGTCCACCCCAAGGTTAAAAACCCGGTTTCTTTCGTTGGAGTGCGTAAATCCTGTACAGAATTAATCACAAATGTAAAATGTTGTTACAAGTAACTTGACAACAGTGAATAAATCTATTTTCAGTGACTATAATTGGAAAAAAATATTTTGTAGGGGAAATTCCATGCAGAAACTAACTAGAATTTTATTCACTACAGCTTTAACCCTAACTATCTTGTGTTCTCCCACAGCAGCTTTCGCCAAAGCAAAAATTCAGATAGCCATCCTTTTAGATTCTAGTAATAGCATGGATGGACTGATTGACCAGACTCGTACTCAACTTTGGGAAATTGTTAATTTTTTAACTAAAGTAACCAAAGATGGCGAAGTACCCGAGTTAGAAGTTGCCCTTTACCATTATGGTAATGACAGCTTACCTTCCTCGGAAGGTTTTGTCAGATTATTAACTGGATTTACTCCTGAATTAGATTTAGTTTCCGAAAAGCTATTTAGTATCAAAACCAACGGCGGTCAAGAATATGCTGGCTGGGTAATTCGTTCGGCAATGCAAGAATTAAACTGGAGTAAAAATCAGGAAGATTTTCGCGTGATTTTTATTGCGGGTAATGAACCATTCGATCAAGGCCCAATAGTTTGGAATCAATCAGTCAATCTCGCGGTTAAAGGAGATACTCTCGTTAATACCATCTACTGTGGTTCAGCCGAAAGTCAGGAGCGACAACTTTGGGCATCAGGAGCAGAGTTAGCAAAAGGCAGTAGCTTCAACATTAATCAAAACCAACAAAATGTGGTAATTAAGTCTCCTTACGACGACGAAATTTCTATTTGGAATACTAAACTCAATCAAACCTACATTCCCTACGGTAGAGAAGGAAGAATAGGACAACAACGTCAGGCTGTTGAAGATAGTAATTCTGGCGCCAATTTTGCTTCGCGTAGTGCGTCCAAAGCTTCTGAATACTATGATAATGCTTCTTGGGACTTGCTGGATGCTCTCGAAAACGGAACAGTTAAACTAGAGGCAATATCAGATGATAGTTTACCAGAAATCATGCGAGGGATGACGCTAACAGAAAAAAGAGCATATGTAGCTGGAAAGAAAACCGAAAGAGAGGCAATTAAAAAGACGATCCGCGACTTATCTCAAAAGCGTACAGCATATCTTGAACAACAGCGGAAATCTAGTACCAATAGTGGCGAAAATACTCTTGATTACGTAATGATTCAGAGTCTCCGCCAGCAATTAGCGGCTAAAGGATTCAAGCTTAATTAAAAGAACGCAGACAAAATTTCATCTGCGTTCATCTGTGTTTATCTGCTAATATCTGGGTCAAAAAAACGCCCAATCAAACTACTTTGCAGCAGGTAAAGACAACTGAGGCGAAGTTTTAGGATAGCTTCCATTCTCAGGAATCGCAGCGGGTTCGGAGGCAAGCAAAAATTCGCGAATTAACCTAGCAACTGCTCTTTGAGCTAAACCGCCGACTACTTTCTGTCCCATGTTTTGCACTTCCGGTTTTACCAACAACTGCGGAAGTAGCTGCAATACTTTCATCGTGTCAAAACCGGGAGTTGATTGCAAAATCTCCCAAATTCGCTTGATATGTTCTAGGTTTTTTTGTTCGGTTTGTGAAACCACAGGTTGATTTGCCTTGACTCCAAACCATTCGCCGACTACAGATTTGGCGTTAGCAAAGGCGTTGCTGGAAAGTGTGTCGAGACTCTTGACTAATTCCAGGACAATACGATCGCGAATGAAATCTCCTCTTTCGGAAAATAAATATTCTAATGCTTGGTTCAAGATTTTGCTCACATCGTAATCCTCGCTCTCGCGGGCATTGTTGAGCAAGTTTTCTAAGCGGTTCCAGCGGAACTCGCCTTGTTTGAACAGCAAATCTTGCAGGGATGCTCTCAGTTCCGGTGCGGGGTCGCTCAACAGCCGTTTTGCAACGTAAGGATAAGCTTTGCTCAACACTTTGAATTCTGGATCGACATTAATTGCAATGCCTTCTAAGGTGACAAGCGATCGAATAATCAAAGCATAGTAAGCTGGAACTCGGAAAGGATATTCGTACATTACCGCCGAAAGCTCGTCAGTAATGCTTTTGAAATTGAGTTCGGCAACGCTAGCACCCAAAGCATTGTTAAATACGCCCGCCAAAGCTGGAATAATTGGCGTTAAATCGGTGTCGGGAGTTAAAAATTCCAACTTGACATAATCTTTTGCCAAACCTTCAAAGTCGCGGTTCACCAAATGCACCACAGCTTCCAACAAGCCGTATCGCTGATAAGGTTTAACTTCGCTCATCATCCCGAAATCGAGATAAGCCAATTGACCGTCAGGAGTTGCCAAAAGGTTGCCGGGATGCGGGTCGGCGTGAAAGAAACCGTGTTCTAGAAGCTGTCTGAGAGAACACTGCACACCCACTTCAATTAAGTAAGGAGCATCGATTCCTTGAGCTTTAACGGCTTCTAAATTCGTGAGTTTGATGCCGGTGATCCACTCCATTGTTAAGACGCGGCGGCGGGTATATTCCCAGTAGATGCTGGGAACATAAATGTCTTTGATGTGGCCGTAGAGTTTGGCAAACCGTTCGGCATTTTGTCCTTCGTGGGTGTAGTCCATTTCTTCGTAAATGCGCTCACCCAACTCGTCCATAATGCTTGCGAGGTCACTACGAATTACTTTGAAGTTGTTTTGTGCCCAAACTGCAACGCGCCGCAGGATGTAGATATCTAAGCCGATGTTTTCGGCTAAACCGGGTCGCTGGACTTTGATTGCGACTGTTTCTCCGGTTTTCAGTTTGCCTTTGTAGACTTGTCCGAGAGACGCTGCTGCGATCGGATCGGCGCTGATTTCTGCGTAGATGTCTTTGGGGTGGGCGCCCAATTCTTCTTGGATGAATTGATATGCTACTTCGTTCGGAAATGCTGGCAATTGGTCTTGCAGCGTTGTTAGTTCTTCTAAATATACTGGCGGTACTAAGTCGGGCCGTGTTGAGAGTGCTTGTCCGATTTTGATGAAAGCTGGGCCGAGTTGGGCCAGAATTTCTCGCAGTCGGACGGCGCGACGCTTTTGGTTGGTGGCGGTACGACCTGTTTTGCCGTCGAACCACACACTGAAGGCAAAGCTAAAAAATGTCCAAACAACGCTCGACAGCCTTCCCCAGACTTGTAGAGGTCGATTTCGGTACAGGGCTGCGATCGCCACTGGATCGTACCGAACAGCATCTCCGGCCAACTCGAAAGCTATGTCTCTGGCTGATTTGAGCCGATCGCCCGTTACTACCTCTGTCTCTAGTGATACTGGTACTGCTTGCAGGGGAATTGTATTTGCATCTTGGAAATTGCCGAGTACAGCCTGAGTCCCTGAATTTACATAAGTTTGCGGGGAGGCTGGCGATACTGTCTTGACATTCATAAATCAGACCTAGTGTGAAGCATTGTAAATATATTGTAACAATTTAAGGAAGAAGACCCTTCTTCCTTCTTATATACTTACTCGCCGCTGGATCTTTTGAGTCGATCGCGAATGCCTGATAGTTGCGATTGGCTGCTGACGGGCGATCGGGGTTGGGGCATTTCGGTATCGGGCCAGTTCGGCAAGTCGTTACAGGGACAGAACTCCGGGGGCATTCCGTTTTGTTTGAACACTACGGGCATAGCGCAGCGCGCGCAGCCACTGATTTCCCAAGCTGGTGTCAGCAGTTGGGCAATTGTTTCGTTTGTGCCTTCGAGGTAACAGTCTCCGCTGTCGCGGGAGATGATTTTTTGCCAGCAGTCTTCAAATTCCTGGCTGTAGCGATCGCCCGCATTTACCGATTTGGGCAGCAGCGCTTCGGAACCGTTGCGAATTAATACTTTTTTGCCTAACTGAAACCAGTAAGCAATATATTTTCTTACTTCACCATCTGATGCCATAACTTTTAGTCAACCCTTCAACTAATTGATTAGTTTAGACTTTTAATTTGAAATGAACACTCTTTCTTAAGAGACATTTTAGCTTTTACATAATTTCAAAATTTGGCTATTCCTCATGTCAAATTGTTGGGCGGTTCCCCCTAGGGAGTAGGTTTTTTGACTAATTTATGTGACTCTTGAGTTTTCAATCTTAGTTAAAATTCTACCTAATTTTCAGTTAAAATTGTCCATCGGCAAACCGAGATGTTTTCTCTCTTGTCGATCGCGACTCCGGCTGTTAATTTTTCGCTACGGGCGGCAGCGGGGTACCCAGAACCCTTAGATCCAAGGCGTAACCTCCGGTGGCGAGATAAACAGTATCGGCGATCGCCCCGATGTGGCGCACGAGAGTGCCGAGGCGATCGCGAAACAGCCGCCCCGCCGGATAAGCAGGCACAACACCCCATCCGGTTTCTTCCCCTACCAAAATTACATCAGCCGCCGCCGACTTCAAACTAGCTAGCAAATCTTGCTGCGTAGTCGCCCAAACAGCAGCTTCTTGTTCCAAAAGATTTGCCGTCCAAGTTCCCAGGGAATCAATCAACAAGCAATCTGAGGGCTTGCTGGCGCGCACAACTGCCGATAATTCGATGGGCACTTCTAGAGTTGTCCAATCAACTGGACGGCGATTTCGGTGCTGATCGAGGCGACGAAGCCACTCCAAATCCGTTTCATCAACCTGGCCGGTAGCCACATAGATTACTTGTTTTCCCGAACCCGCCGCCAGAGTTTCGGCCCATTCACTTTTGCCGCTTCGGGCCGGCCCAGTTACTAAGATTAATTGTCTCGATGTGGTGGGTTCTGAGTTACTCATTAGTCATTAGTCAGCAGTCATTAGTCAGCAGTCACATACAAAGGATTAAACACAATTATCCATTACCAATTACTCATTACCCATTACCCATTACCCATTATGATTTAAACGACCAACTACCAAATGCTTTTTAAGCGATAATAGCATTGATGAGACAATATCAGAGTAAGTCGAGCGAGAACCCCCGTATTTCCCAAGCTGTTATTTATGCCAGATCGTCCTCAGATATCAGCGATTATTTGCACCCACAATCGCGCCGCCTATTTAGGTGGGGCGATCGACAGCTTGCTGGTACAGGATTTTCCCGACAACTTTGAAGTAGTAGTAGTGGATAACGCTTCTAGCGATTATGCAAGCCCCGAAAGTTCCACTTCGCGCACCCGCGAGGTGGTAGAAGCAAGACAGGGCGATCGGCGCCTCAAGTACGTCTGGGAACCCGAAATCGGTCTGTCAGTAGCCCGGAACACCGGCGCTAAGCAAGCTCGCAGCGAAATATTAGCTTATCTCGACGACGACGCTATTGCTGAGCCGAATTGGCTCAGGGTGCTGCAGGCGGCTTATCAAAGCAATCAAAAACTCGCCGTAGCTGGTGGCAAAGTCAATTTGCTCTGGCCTTCTGGAGTCAGCCCGCCCGAATGGCTGTCACCGGGATTAGCCCAGAACTTGGGAGCATACGATTTAGGCGATACTTGCCTGTACGTCACTGCTGCCGGTTTGACTCCCAGGGGAGTAAACTACTCAATCCGGCGCGCTTTTCTCGAACAAATTGGCGGCTTCGATGTCAAACTCGGTAGAGTCGGCAAAAAGTTGCTGTCAAATGAAGAGTTGCGAACCACAGAATTAGCTTTAGAGTTAGGTTGGCAAGTAGTTTATCTACCGGAGGCCCTGGTGCTTCACCATGTCGCAGCAGAAAGGCTCAACAAAGCTTGGTTTCTAGAGCGCGGGTGGTGGCAAGGCATCAGCGAGTGTTATCGCGAACAATTGTCCGATCAAGACGGTATTGCTCAGCTTGGGCGAGGGGGTGAAAGAATCTTGAGGGGTGTCTGGAAGTCTTTTAAATATATTAGAGATCCAGGGCTGCGCTTTGAAAACTTCGTTTTTGCCTGGGGTCAAATCGGTTATTTGAGCGCAGCCATCCGCGACCTGATTTTTGCACCGAAATCGACCAGCAGGCATTAGGCTATAGGCAATATCCCTCGCTGCTCAAGTCGTCGGCGCGGCTGTGCCGATCGCACTTCATCTACAAAAACTCGACCGCATTCAGGTTCAAGCACTCGATTATGACATCTAGTTCATCCAAGATTCCGGTTTCAGTTCTCATTCCGGCAAAAGACGAAGAACTTAATCTACCAGCGTGTCTGGCCAGCATTGCTAGGGCGGATGAAGTTTTCATGGTTGATTCCCAAAGCAGCGATCGCACGGTAGAAATTGCCATCAGCACCGGCGCAAAAGTAGTGCAGTTTTACTTCGACAACCGCTGGCCGAAAAAGAAAAATTGGTCTTTAGACAATCTGCCCTTTCGCAACGAATGGGTATTAATTGTCGATTGCGACGAGCGCATTCCCCCAGAACTTTGGGACGAAATCGCGCAGGCGATCGAAGATCCCAATTTTGACGGCTACTACCTCAACCGCAAAGTCTTCTTTTTAGGCCAGTGGCTGCGTTACGGCGGCAGATATCCCGACTGGAATTTGCGTTTGTTCAAGCATCAAAAAGGCCGTTACGAAAATCTCGGCACTGAATCCGTCCCCAATACTGGCGACAACGAAGTTCACGAGCACGTCATTTTAGCTGGTCAAGTCGGCTACTTAAAAAATGACATGATCCACGAGGATTACCGCGATTTATTTCACTGGATAGAACGGCACAACCGCTATTCTAATTGGGAAGCTCGCGTTTATTACAATATTATTGAAGGGCGCGACGACAGCGGCACTATTGGCGCTCACCTATTTGGAGATGCAGTGCAGCGGAAACGCTTTCTAAAAAAAGTTTGGGTGTGGCTGCCTTTTAAACCACTGCTCAGATTTATGTTATTTTACTTTATTCAGCTCGGCTTTTTAGATGGAAAAGCTGGCTATATTTATGCAAGGCTATTGAGTCAATATGAGTATCAAATTAATGCAAAACTTTACGAGTTGCGTTGTTGTGGCGGTCAGTTGAATGTGGCAGAACCTGAGCCTACTCTGTCGCCGCCAGTAGTTATAAGTCAGGATACAGAAGTGAAATTGCCTTAATATTTTGGAGGCATGGGGGAAGTGGGAATTAGGAATTGGTAGTTGGGAATTAGGACAGCCCGCCCATACCGAGTGGCTTGAGACATTTTTATTTAATAAGTTCTTCGAGGGATGGAAACAGCAATTTTTCTGCGCTCACTTTTTCGCAATCACAAGGCTGTTGACTGGCGGATATTGCTGATACTTTTCCCAGCAGCAATTGGATGCTTTCTATTAGCAATGGTAGAGTTAATAAAATAATTGATGCTGATACTAGCAAGCTAATTAAGCCGTCAGCCCAATTCCAGTGCAGCCACGCTACGGCGATCGCAGCTAAAATTACTCCCACCGACGAAAAAATGTCTGCAACTGCGTGCAGAAAGGCGCTTTTGAGATTCAAGTCGCCGTGACAGCAGGAATGCAAGCAACAAGCATTAATCGAGTTGATGCTTAAACCGACTATGGCGGTAATTAACATCGGCAGCCCTTCTACTTCGGGAGTTGGGGACTGCAAACGGGCGATCGACTCAGCAGCAATCCACAGGGCGATCGCGACTAAACTGATACTATTAATTAAAGCAGCAATGATTTCTCCTCGTTCAGGGATTGACGATTGTGCGATCGTACAATCTACCGATTTACTTTTGCGTTTGGCTGAGGAGTACCAAGTCGCTGTCAAAGTTATTGCTAAAGCTGCTACATCTGAAAAAACGTGACCCGCATCTGCTAATAGGGACAAACTATGAGAATTAAGTGCGGCGATTAACTCTGCTACAAAAAAGCTGCTAAGCAGTACCAAAGCTGTTTGTAAAAGTCGAACTTTGCCAATGCTGGGATTTATATTCTCGCATTGTGCGGTATCCTTGGCGTTTTCAGAGTCAAAATTTTCCTTAACTAGAAATGTCATGCAGCAGCCCTTAAGGTTAAACTCGATTTTAAATTAAACATTAAATTAACTATCAATGACCGATTATATACCAAATCCGAACCAAGATCCGGAAAATTTGAGCGCAACTTCCCCAAATTCGGGAAGAAACGATCGCCAAATTAGCGACAATCACGCCAATACTTTGACAGGCGAATCTTTAGTCGATTTGCGCCGCTACAATCAATCAAAGTTCGATCGAGGAAAGCCTAGTTGGGTAATTTTGCTTTGGTGGTTCGTCCAGGCGATGGCATTTCCTCTCACTCCACACCCTTTTAACGGCATCAGAAGGGGGTTGCTGCGGTTATTTGGAGCGAAAATAGGTCGGGGTGCGATCATTCGCCCCACGGCTCGTTTTACCTATCCTTGGAAAATTGCAATCGGCGATTACAGTTGGATCGGAGATGATGTTGTATTGTACAGTCTCGATCGAATTGCGATCGGCAAACACTGCGTCATTTCTCAAAAAAGCTACCTCTGCACCGGCACTCATGACCCTCAAGACCCAGCCTTTGGCTTAATAACAGCACCTGTGCTCGTTAATAACGGCGTTTGGATTGCCGCCGACTGCTTCATTGGCCCTGGTGTAGAAATCGGCGCTAACGCTTTAATCGGAGCTCGCAGCAGCGTCTTTAAAAATATGCCTGCAGGCTTTATTTGCACAGGAACACCTTGTCGTCCCCGCTGTCAGCGAGGAATTAACCAAAGTTCGTAAGAAATATTGCACCGGAAAACTAAGCAGCTTTACAAGCTTGCTGCCGAATAGGAATTTCAATGACGAATTCTATTCCCTTTCCTAATCCAGGCTGGCAGTATAATCTGCCCCCATGCTTTTCAACGATAATTTGGTAACTGATAGATAACCCCAACCCAGTTCCTTTACCGATAGGTTTGGTGGTAAAAAAAGGGTCAAATAGTTTCGGTTGTAAAGTTTCGGCAACTCCCCGACCGTTGTCACTAATATGAATAGCAACCCAATTATCGTCAATTACTTTTGTAGAAATTTGAATGCGGTTCGGGTGTTGTTTGATTTCTGCAAAGGAACGCTGCTGATTCGATTCATCTAAAGCATCAATGGCATTGGAAAGAATATTCATGAACACTTGATTTAATTGTCCGGCATGGCATTCTACTGGTGGAAGCTGACCGTAGTTTTTTATTAGTTCAATCTCAGGATGCTCGGGTTTTGCTTTTAAACGATGATGCAGGATGGTGAGTGTACTATCAATTCCTTCATGAATATTTACAGCTTTCACGTCTGCCTCATCTAGGCGAGAAAAGATTCGCATAGACTTGACAATTTCCTGGATGCGCTGCGTTCCTAAGTTGATGGAGTTAAGAACTTTGATAAAATCTTCTTCCACAAATTCCAGTTCTATTTCATCCATTGCTGCTTGAATCCGAGGGGTAGGATTTACATAATCTTCTTGATAGAGATGTATTATTTTTAGTAAGTTATGAGCGTACTCTTGGGCATAACCCAGATTGCCAGAAATGAAATTTATAGGGTTGTTTATTTCATGAGCAATCCCAGCCGCCATTTGCCCTAAGCCGGACATTTTCTCGCTTTGGATTAACTTAAGTTGCATTTGTTGTAAATCTTCATAGGCTTGGCTAACCTCTAAAACTTTTTGCTCCAATAATGTATTTTTTTCTTCTAACTTCTCAGTTAAAACATGAAGCTTTAAATGCAGCTTGACGCGAGCTAATACTTCCTCCTGTTGGAAAGGTTTGGTAATATAATCTACAGCCCCAAGCTTAAACCCCTCAACTTTATTAGCCGTATCCGAGAGAGCCGTCATAAATATAACGGGAATCTGTTTAGTTTCTGGATTAGCCTGTAATCGACGACAGGTTTCAAATCCATCAATTTCTGGCATCATGACATCTAGCAAGATTAGATCGGGGAGAGCATATTTGACTCGCTCTAGTGCCATTTTGCCAGATTTCGCGACCCGAACTTCAAATCCTTCCTGACTTAAGGCATCAGATAAGACACCCAAGTTGGCTGAATTGTCATCAACTATAAGAATTGTACCATTTGCTTGAATTTCTGAATTCATAAACCTTACTTGTAGGACTGAATAAACGTTAAAATCTCTTCGTCTTGAAAGTCCTTTGCCATCTGATGCAATCTTTTAGCAAATGGAATATATTGGGGATCTATTTCTTCAAGTAATAGCGCCTGCTTAACTATTTCTAGGAAATTTCCTTTCATAGCCAGTTCGTATAGCATTTCCATTTGTGTAGCAGGCGGGGCAATTAGCTCATCGGTGTCTGAGGATCTCGCCTGTGGCTCTTCATTAGCTTCATACACCCATTCCAAATCAAGATACTGTTGTAATTTTTGCAGGAGCTCTGTTGCCTGAATAGGTTTAGGAATAAAGGTGTTGCCTCCTGCTTCTAAACTTCTGTATTGATCGGTTTCAAATACGCTGGCAGAAGACACAATAATGATGATGTCTTTGAAATTTTCCGATTCTCGAACCCGCTTAATTACCTCGAAGCCATCTAGTTCGGGCATTAATAAGTCGGTAACAATTAAATCGGGCTGCACCTCTATAATTTTTTCCCAGCCTTCCTGCCCATCGTTCGCTTCAAACACCTCAAAGCCGATCGGACTGAGTAAATTGCTAATTACCGAACGGTTAGCCCATTTGTCATCAATAACCACAATCTTAGGTTGGCGGTCTTTGATGCCGATAATCTGCCCGCGATGGTCGATTTGAGATGTTTTCACCCATTCATCGGCTTGAGATAGATGGACATCAAACCAGAAAATACTGCCAACATTCATCTCACTTTGAACCTGAATGGTACTGCCCATTAGTTCTACAATCCTTTTGCTAATTGCCAGTCCCAATCCCGTACCTTCCGTCTGCCGCCTGCGATCGCCTACCTGCTCGAAGGGCTGAAAGATAGCTTGGAGTTGATCCTGTGCAATGCCGGTACCTGTATCGCGTATTTCAAAGCGAATTTTTCCTTCTGTTGCAAAACTGACGATAAAAGTGACACTGCCCTCATCCGTAAATTTAATAGCGTTGCTTAAAAGATTAATTAACACTTGTCGCAAGCGTTTTTCATCCGCACGAATACCTATCGGCAGTTCGGGGCTTGAAGGAAAATGAAAGTGAATTCCCTTAATTTCAGCTCGGATACGACACATTTCTGCGACACCTTGCAGGAACGCCGGGAAATGAAAATCGGTGGGCTGGAGTTCCACTTTCTGTGCTTCAATCTTCGACAAATCGAGAATATCATTGATTAAGGTCAGTAAATGGGAACCGCACTGATAAATGACATCAATGCGCGATCGCTCTTCTTCATTCAAGACTTTGGAACGCTGAAGAATCTGCGCGTACCCCATGATGCCATTAAGCGGAGTCCGCAACTCGTGGCTCATGTTAGCAAGGAATTCACTTTTGGCCCGACTAGCTGCTTCTGCGGCTTCCCTGGCTTTTGCCTGTACGATTTCTGCTTGTTTGCGATCGTGGATATCGATACAAGTGCCAACCCACTCCCGGAGGCTGCCATCTTCATCCAGAAGTGGCACCCCTCTAGCTTGGAAATAACGATAGTTTCCATCCGTTCCGCGCATTCGATATTCCATCTCAAACATGCTTCTGGTTTGCACTGCTTCCATCCACACCTGAACTGTTCGTTCACGATCGTCCGGGTGGATTGTATCTAACCAGCCAAAACCAACCCCCTCAGCTTCCGTTTGTCCGGTGTAAGATCTCATACTCGGTGAATCCTGGCATCTTCCTTCAGCATCAGTTGTCCAGACAATTTGGGAGATGGCAAGGATTAGGGAACGATAGCGTTCTTCGCTTTGTTTGATCGCATCTTCGGCTTGTTTGCGATCGTGGATATCGGTGCAAGTGCCAACCCACTCCCGAATGCTGCTATCTTCATTCTGAATTGGTACCGCTCTAACTTGAAAATAGCGATAGTTTCCATCTGCTGCACGCATTCGATATTCTATGTCATACAGGCATTTTGTTTGCGCTGCTTCCATCCACGCCTGAGCCGTTCGTTCGCGATCGTCTGGGTGAATTGCATCTAACCAGCCAAAACCAAGCACTTCCTCTACGGTTTGTCCGGTGTAAGCTCTCCAACTCGGTAGATCCGGGCATTTTCCTTCAAAATCCGATGTCCAGACAATTTGGGACGTGGCAAGGATTAGCGATCGATAGCGTTCTTCGCTTTGTTTGATCGCATCTTCGGCTTGTTTGCGATCGTGGATATCGCTGGAAGTGCCAATCCACTCCTGGATGTGGCCCTCTTCATTCAGAATTGGCACCGCTCTAGCTTGAAAATAACGATAGTTTCCATCCGCTCCCCGGATTCGATATTCTATGTCATACAGGCTTTTCGTTTGCACTGCTTCCATCCACAACTGACTCGTTCGTTCGCGATCGTCCGGGTGAATTGCATCTAACCAGCCAAAACCAACCACTTCGTCTACGGTTTGTCCAGTGTAAGCTCTGAAAGTCGGTGTATCCTGGCATCTTCCTTCTGCATCCGTTATCCAGACCATTTGGGATGTGGCAGCGATTAGCGAACGATAGCGTCCTTCGCTTTGTTTGAGAGCATCTTCGGCTTGTTTGCGATCGTGGATATCGCTACAAGTGCCAATCCACTCCTGGAGGTTGCCATCTTCATCCAGAATTGGTACCCCTCTAAGTTGAAAATAACGATAGTTTCCATCCGCTCCCCGGATTCGATATTCTGTGTCATACAGGCTTTTCGTTTGCACTGCTTCCATCCACACCTGAGTCGTTCGTTCGCGATCGTCCGGGTGAATTGCATCTAACCAGCCAAAACCATCAGCCATCTCAGCTTCAGTTTGTCCGGTGTAAGCTCTCCAACCCGGTTGATCCACGCATCTTCCTTCAGCATCCGCTGTCCAGACAAGTTGGGACGTAGCAGCGATTAGCGAACGATAGCGTCCTTCGCTTTGTTTGATAGCATCTTCGGCTTGTTTGCGATCGCTAATGTCATTATTAATTTCGAGTTGGGCACAAGGCTTTCCTTCCCCATCGCGCTGCAATGTCCAGCGACTTGCCACAATAATATGCCGACCGTCACGGGTGGTGTGCTCCACTTCTCCTTCCCAACTTCCCTGCTGGAAAAACTCTGCCATTACGGTTTCTAACGGTTTAGGGAAGACGGTTTCCAAGAATGTGTGAATGTGCTGCCCTACTACTTCCGCTTTTGTCCAACCATAAAGCTTTTCTGCACCTTGGTTCCAGTATGTGATGCGGTCATCCATATCCCGAATAATGATACTATTGCTGGCTAAGTCGAGTATTTCTAGGGTTTGACGGAGCGTTTGCTCGACTTTTTTGCGATCGCTAATATCTCGTGTGGTCGCGATGATACCCAGAATATTGCCATTACCATCCCGCCAAGGAGCTTTTGTAGTGAAAAAAGTCGCGGTTTTTTCACCGTCAGAGACATCTTCCTCGTAAGTCTCAGTGATGCCTGTTGCCATGACTTGACGATCTTTCGCCATAATTGCACGGGCACTCTCAGGCGGCAGTAATTCCAAATCATCTTTGCCGATGATTTCCTCAATTGGCTTGCCTATGAAGTTTGCCAAATTGGAGTTAAGGGCAACATGACGCCCTTCCCGATCTTTAACGACAATGAAGTCTGGTGTACTTTCCAAAATAGAGTTTAGCAGTGCATTACGATCGCGCATCTGGGCTTCAGCTTGTTTGCGATCGCCAATGTTTCGTGCTATGGCGATCAGGCCGATAATATTGCCCTGAGCGTCCCGCCAAGGAGCTTTTGTGGTTAAAAAAGAAGTGTTCTCTTTACCATTGAAAACCTCTTCTTCGTAGGTTTCAGTAATGCCTGCTTCCATGATCTCGCGGTCTTTTGCCATGATGGCAAAGGCGGCAGCAGTGGGCAGCAGTTCCGAATCATCTTTGCCAATGATTTCCTCAATGGGTTTACCGTAAAAGGTTTTTGCCACAAAGGAATTAAGGGCAACATATCGACCTTCTCGGTCTTTAACAACAATTATGTCTGGCGTACTTTCCAAAATAGAGCTCAGCAAGAGGTTGCGCTCGCGCAACACAGCTTGCTGTTCGCGCAGAGCTTCTTCAGCTTGTTTGCGATCGGTAATATCTGTATTAGCCCCAATCCATTCCCGAATTGAACCATCCGCGTTTAGAATTGGTACACCACGACAACTCATGTAGCGATATTCCCCGTCATAGCGACGCATACGAAATTCAGATTCATAGAATGATCGATTGGCAACAGCAGTTAACCAGGCAGTAGTAATAGACGAGCGATCGTCTGGATGGATAGCGTTGCTCCCACCCCTTCCCTTGTAATCATCAAATGTCTGTCCTGTAAATGCACTCCAAGTAGGTTGCTCGATCGCCATTTCGCCGTCGGCATTGCAGATCCAAATAATTTGAGCGCTGGCTTCGATCAAAGAACGAAATCGTTCTTCACTTTGTTTGAGGACATCTTCTGCGGTTTTGCGATCGCGAATATCCCGCGTAATAGTGGCAATCCCTACTGGTTCATTAGTCTCTGGATGTTTGACCAGAAATAGGGTGTAGTCTACCGCAATGGGTTGACCTGTCACGAAATGTCTGAACCGGTAATCACTCCGCCACCCCCCCTCTTGCATTAGAGTAGGCAGAACACGCTGCTGTACAAAGTCCAAATCTTCTGGCATGAAGAAGTCGGTAATGTGTTTGGTTCTGGCTTCGTCCAAACTACTGAGTCCAACCAAATCCAGACCAGCCTGATTCAGTAGCATCGGGCGACCATCCATTGAGGCAACGCCAATAAAGTCACGGCTGTTCTCGATCGTTGTAGCGAGCAATTGCCGTTCTTCCTCTGCTTTTTTGCGATCGCTAATGTCCCGTGCAATAGTGGAAATAAACTCGACTTCGCCTGTTTCCGTTTTGTGGACGATTAAAACTTGGGAAACTGGAATTTCTTTCCCATCGTGTGACAAAAACACGGTTTCACCAGCCCAGCTACCCTCTCTTAAGGCGGTTGGAAAGACTTCATTTTGGAATTTTGTCGTTGCCGAGGGAGCTAATACAAAGTCTACACTAAACGGAGATCGTGCCTCCTCTGGAGGTACCCCCATCATTTTCTGTCCGGCTTTGTTGAGGTAGACGTTATGCCCTGTTGCATCCGCAATCCCTACGAAGTCGGAAGTTGCTTCCAAAATTGCCGTCAGTCTTGCCTGCTTTTGTTCGGCCCGCTTGCGATCGCTAATTTCAATTACAATCCCACCAAGACCAAAAACCAGGCCATTTTCGTCCAACAAAGGATAGTAAGATGCTTGCCAGTAGCGCACGATGCCCGGTTCTTTCGGCGTTTCACCCACTAATTCATAGTCGAGAATTGGCTTGCCCGTATCCAGAATGCCTTGCAGCATTGGTTCCACAGTCGGAGCCAATTCTGGCAGCACCTCACGCACTGACCTACCAATATGGTCTGCCACACAAACGCCATTCATCTGGGCCAAAACTTCGTTAATTTGGACGTACCGAAGTTGGCGGTCAAAAATCAGCATCCCGGCGTTAGCACCTGCAAAAAAAGCGTCGAAGTGAGCCTGTCGCAATGCCTGTGCTGTTGTGTTCTCTTGCGGTTGCGGTTGGGTTTTCTCTGGTGGGAATTTGCTCATGTTGGCTCGTGCATTTCAGCTATTATTCTAAAACTTCTTTCCAATGGCGCGATCGCAAGGTTTTCCTTGTTTCCTATTTGGTACTGAAGAAAACGTTCAGTAGGGCGACCATTCGGTTTTCCATCGGCCATATATGTATACCTTGCGACAATATTTCGGTTAATGCTTCGGATGTATCGCCAAGCAGTTCTATTGCTCATCAATTCTATTCCTAATCAATCCTATTGGTAGAACCTTGGTGACAACATAAGCTAGGGAAGCGTTTGTCAATCAGTAATTATGCTCAGTATTTACTCAGGTTTTGGGTGGCGAACTTAGATTTCGGCGATCGAGCAATCATGTCTCGCGCCATATTTATTTCCACCCAACCCCAAACCGCCAATTTTCCACTCCTGAACAAGTAAGTATTTTCAGTAATTTTACTGATTGACAAATGTGATTAAGTTATAGTTGGTCCTCCATGTCGGTAGAATGCCAAGTATTCTTGGAACGTTATCAATTTTAGCTATATCCGTTAAAGTTTCACTTATAAATACACAAAACGCACGCAACTAGCAGAGTAATAGCAATATGTCTCCCACCAGTTAAAGTCATTGTAATACTTGGATATTTGACTTGTCCACTTAAAGAGTCATTCAATAATCCCTGCTTAAGTTGATAACGGGACTTCAAAAAAAATTAGTGGAGAGTATGATAAACTCGAATCGAGTTAATGTTGACTAAAGTTAGCAGAGCGATCGCTTTAATAATAGATGAGTTTGCTCTTGGATCGCGCAAAAGTGGCACACTAACCGCAGGCCTGCGAAGACCAGGTATCCTAAAAATTGGCAAGAGGGAGAACTGCGTAGTATGAGGAACCACATATCTATGTAACGAGTTCACTGTTTTCACCCTAAAAATAGGTTAAAATTTATGATAACGAGTTCAGTATTTTATTTTTACATTTGGTACTAAAGACTTTATTTTTAACTACTCCCTTAAAAAATGACAACACAAAAAACCTTATCACCTGAATTTAAATTCAATACAATACCAGAAGAAGTATTGACACAGATCTCGCAAATATTTACAGCTACCCTATTTAAAATAGGTGAAAATTCTGTATCCCTGCAGTCACTGGGGGAACTACTCGTCTTGTTTATGGCTATCCTTGTGATCGCAAGATTTTTCACCAACTTTCTTAAGGAAAGCTTGCTTGTCAGACTGGGAATTGACGAGGGAAATCGGGAAGCGATCGCAGTAATTATTGGGTACTTAATAGTAGCTTTGGGCGTAATAGTCGCCATCCAAAGCATCGGCTTCAACCTCGCTTCTTTTGCAGTAGTTGCGGGGGGATTGGGAGTCGGAATTGGCTTCGGAATCCAGGATTTAACAACTAATTTTGTCAGTGGCTTAACGCTGCTTTTAGACAGACCGGTGAAAGTCGGAGACTTTGTGGAATTAGAAGGATTAATGGGAATCGTCAAAAAAATCTCGATTCGATCGACCATCATCCAAACCACTGAGGACTCTAGCGTCATAGTTCCCAACAGCAAAATGATTAGCAACAAAATTGTTAACTGGAGTTACGAAAACTCGCTACTCTGTCTCCGAGTTCCCGTAGAAGTAGCGGAGAATAGTAACCCGCTGTTAGTGACAGAAACTCTGTTAAATATTGCTTACGCAGAAGCGGGAGTTTTGTACGAACCGAATCCGAAAGTATTGTTTGTCGAGTTTGGTGACGATAGTTTTAAATTTGAACTTTTAGTTTGGACGGACAGGCCGACTGAAAGAGAAATAATTAAAAGTTCTTTGAATTTTGCAATTGAATACAATTTCCGCCACCAGAAAATCGAATTTCCCTTCAATGACAGAGAAATTTATTTGCAAAACCCCGAAGTTCTGTTGTCAATGTTCAACAAAAAAGAAACTGCAATTGATCTCCCGAAGAGTTACTCGGAAAATGAGCAGAAACCGCCAATTTTTGCAGAGAAACTGAAAAAGCCATCGTCCCTTAGCTGTTTGCTACGAGAGGTAGAATACTTTGAAAATCTGACTGATCTTGAATTGCGGCAGTTGATTGAAGTTGGATATCGCAAACGGCTGCGACCGCAAGAATTTTTGTTTCACGAAAACGACCCCGGAGATGCTTTTTACATGATTCTTTCAGGTTCAGTAGAAGTTTTTGTAGAAGCTATTGACAAACATCTGAATAACCTAGGTAGTGGTCAGTTTCTCGGAGAACTTTCTTTGATGTTGGGCATCCCCAGAACTGCTTCGGTAAGAGCTTTGGAAGAAACAATTTTGTTTGCCATCAATAAAGAAGGTTTCCAGAAAGTTTTAACTGAACGACCGGATTTATCTGAACAGATTATTAAAGAAATAGTCAAACACAAAGAAGAACTCAGCGAGAGACAGAAATTATTGCGAGAAATGGAATTAGTAGAGGCAGCAGAAGAGGAGGAAAATCCTGTAGAATGGGTGAGAAAACGGCTAAAAAATCTATTTAGTCTTTGAAATAATTCCTATGACGCGATTTATTCACGATCTCTTTGCCAAAGAATACCTGGAGGAATTGCTGTCGCCGCTCGGAACGGTTAATATCGGCCGCTATGTGACTTCCGAAGTCCGAGAAATCGATGTTTATTTTACTCCCAGCACCGCAATTTCCGAATACTCAGAAACCCTGGGATTGTTGGGGAAAATGGCAAACACAACTGCAATTTTTGAACCGTTTCGCAATCCTGCCAACGTCAGCGAAATTTGTAGCTGTCTGGGCAAGTTATTGGACGTGCGAGGTGAGTTGGAGCGAAAATTTAGGAGAGAAAATACTCGCTATGATGACGCCCAGTTACCCAAACTGTGGATTTTCATGCCCACAGCATCGAAAGCATTGGTAGATAGCTTTAATGCGATACCAGACACAGAGAATTGGATGCAGGGAATCTATTTTTTGGGTGAATCTTTGCGAACTGCAATTGTGGCGATTCACCAGTTGCCAGAAACTCCAGAAACTCTGTGGTTGAGGATTTTGGGCAAAGGGGGAGTGCAGCAAAGGGCTATTTCGCAATTAAGCGCTTTAGCTGCCGACGATCCGTTGCGGATTATCGCGCTAGAATTGCTGTATCGGTTACAGTCAAATTTAGTAACCGATGCGCCACAAGAATTAGAGCCAGAAGAGCGGGAGTTAATTATGGCCATTGCACCACTTTTTCAACAACAAATACAAGCAGCACAGCAACAAGCTAGAGAAGAAGGACTAGAACAAGGACTAGAACAAGGGCTAGAACAAGGACTAGAACGAGGCCGACAAGAACAACAGCGCTTAATCTTAGAAAATTTTCTGCGAGTTAGATTTGGAGAATTAAGTCCCAAAATGACTGCTTTTCTATCTCCAATATCAAGGTTGGCTGCGGCGGAATTTACAGTGCTGTTGCTGGCAATCTCGATGCTGACCGTCGATGAATCTGGGCGGGAAGCAGCGGTTAAATTGTTAGCTGAAAGTGCGTTGCAAATGCGATCGCCTGAATTGGGCGATATTCTGCCTACAGCCGTTACTAATTTATTGGCATTGCCTGTGGCAGAATTGACATTGTTTGTAGAACAAATGCCGCAGTTATCGGCGGAGGAATTGAGGGACAGGTTAGGAAAAACACCTGAATAGAACCTGCGATCGCAGCCATAAAGGGATCTCGCTCTTTATGGCATATAAATAATTATCAAATAAAATTCCTAGATTCTGTCGATCGCACTTAGGAATTGGACTGCGGGCCTAAAATCAAGTGCAGCAGACCGTCGATCAGTCGATCGCGCTCCATTGGGATAATATCTTTGCCGTGCATCATATGCTGCGTTAACTGAAAATATACCAGCGATCCAATAAAAATCCGCGCCGTTGCCTCCGGATCGGGCAATTTTAACTCTGGATGCGATGCCAAATATTGAGTAAGCCGCTCGATACCCGGTTTAGCTAAGTTTCTCACAAAAGTCTGCGCTAGCTGGGGAAAACGCCCTGATTCCGCAATCACTAACCTCACAAAATTGAGAAATTCAGGTTCCTGCGTCACCTGCTCTAATAGAGTTGTGGCAACGAATCGCAGCGCTACGGCCGGTTCTTCATCCAGAACTGTAAAATGGACTTTTTTTTGCGCCAGCCGCTGTACCAAGGCCACGAATAATCCTTCTTTATCTGCAAAATAGCTGTAAACCGTGGCTTTGGAAACTCCCCCCGTCTTCGCTACCTTGTCCATACTTGTGCCCGCGTAGCCGTGGGTTAAAAATTCTTGCATCGCACCTTGCAGGATTTGCTCGGTTTTGTCACTTGCTGCTGCGTCTGGTTCGATCGGTTTTGTCCTTGCCATACCTTGCTTCTGTAATTTTTATTTGGGATCTTGACATCATTATACTGAACGGTTTAGTATTAAAATATATCAGAACTAAACGGTTTAGTTTTATTCCTCAAAAAGAGGTATGTCATGGTACACCAACCAACAGCCGACGGCTTATCCTCAACTCCATCCCTAGTTAAACAACTCCTAGTTGTGGCAGCAGTAGCAACCCTGGCCGCAGGGGGAACCACAGGCTACACGATCTGGCGATCGCGCATACCCGATCCCAACGCAGTAGCCGCAGCAGCAGCCGTCGCAGCATCCCAATTAACAACAGTTACAGCCTTGGGGCGACTGGAACCCAGAGGAGAAGTAATTAAAGTCTCCGCCTCCGGTGCGACGGAAGGAAACCGGATCGATCGACTCTTAGTAAAAGAGGGAGACAGGGTGAAAACAGGTCAGGCGATCGCAATTTTGGACAGTCGCGATCGCCTGCAAGCCGCCCTCGACCAAGCTCAAGAACAAGTGCGCGTCGCCGAAGCAAATCTAGCAAAAGTGAAAGCCGGAGCTAAAAACGGCGAAATCCAAGCCCAAAAAGCAACTATTAGCCGTTTATCCGCCGATCGCAGCAACGAGATCGCAGCGCAACAGGCGATCGTCAGCCGCCTAGAAGTCGATCGCAGCACCGAAATAGCAGCGCAACAAGCCACAATTGCCCGCATCACGGCCGAACAGCAAGGGGAAATTCAAACTCAAAAAGCCGCAATTGCCCGCCTACAAGCCGAACTCCGCAACGCTCAAAGCGAGGATCGGCGGTACTCCCAACTCTATGAACAGGGAGCAATTTCCGCCTCAACTAGCGACAGCAAAAGCCTCGCCGCCGAAACAACTCAACAGCAACTCAACGAAGGAAAGGCAAAACTAAATCAAATTCAGCAATCGCGCCAACAGCAGATTAACGAAGCCCAAGCCAAATTAAATCAAATTCAACTATCGCGCCAACAGCAAATTAACGAAGCCCAAGCCAAACTCAGCCAAATTCAGGAATCTCGACAACAGCAGATTAATGAAGCCGTGGCAAATCTCGATCGCATCGCCGAAGTGCGTCCCGTTGACATAGCAGCCGCTGCCGCCGAAGTCAGTTCCGCCGCTTCAGCAGCCAAACAAGCCAAAGCCAATCTGGATCTAGCTTACATCCGTGCTCCCAGAGACGCGCAAGTCCTGAAAATTCACACGCATCCGGGGGAAAGGGTAGGAAACGACGGCATTGTCGAACTCGGACAAACTCGCGAGATGCTGGCTGTTGCGGAAATCTACGAAAGCGATGTGGACAAAGTACGCCTCGGACAAACCGCCAAAATTACTAGCGATGCTTTGATCGGCGAATTGCGGGGAACTGTCGAACATATTGGTTTGCAAGTGCAGCGGCAAAACATTGTTAACACCGATCCTTCTGCGAATATTGATAGTCGAATTGTGGAAGTAAAAGTGCGCTTAGATGAAGCTTCCAGCCAGAAAGTAGCGGGATTCACCAATTTGCAAGTCAAAGTGGCGATCGGGGAAATTAAAGATTAAGAAGACTTAAACCGCAGGGTCCCTTTCTTCAATTCAAAATCCAAAATCTAAAATCTAAAATCCTATGATTGGACTCATAAAACCCTTACAACAGTTAAGACGGAGAACTTCCCTCGGATGGCTGCAACTGAGTCACGACAAAGGCCGAATGGCCGTTGCAGTAGCAGGAATTGCCTTTGCTGACGTTTTGATCTTCATGCAGTTAGGCTTTCAAAATGCGCTTTACACCAGCAATACGCGGCTGCATCAAGCCTTGCAAACAGACTTAGTTTTGATTCACCCCCAAGCGCGAAATTTGATTAATTTGTCTTCCTTTCCCAGGCGCAGATTGTATCAAGCAATGAACGTACCGGGCGTGAAATCAGCCGAGCCGCTTTACGTAAAAATTGGTAACTGGAAAAATCCCGAAACTCGGCGCGAAACGTCGCTGATGGTGGTGGGTTTCAATCCCGATCGCCCTGCGTTTGCGCTTCCAGAAGTTAACCAAAATTTGAGCGCGATTAAATTGCCGGATACCGTGTTGTTCGATCGAGCTTCTAGGGGAGATTACCAAGGAACGATCGCGCAAATCGATCGAGGAA
This sequence comes from Microcoleus sp. Pol7_B2, assembly GCF_036701035.1. NCBI lineage: Bacteria > Bacillati > Cyanobacteriota > Cyanophyceae > Oscillatoriales > Microcoleaceae > Microcoleus > Microcoleus sp. Pol7_B2. The sequence goes on from NZ_JAUBQB010000006.1 coordinate 60,115, forward strand.
AAGCCGTTAAAGCTGAGGTCGAGCGGCGCACGATTAACGTCAGCGGTTTATTCACAGTTGGGGCATCTTTTGCCGCCGACGGTATTTTGATGACTAGCGATCAAAATTACCTGCGCCTGTTTGCGAGACAAAACGCCGCGAGTGTTAATGCCGGGTTAATTCAACTGCAACCGGGTGCTGACCCCGTGGAAGTTCAACAAGTTTTGAAAGCATACTTACCAGATGATGTCAAGGTACTAACGAAACAAGAATTTATCGATTTTGAGAAAAATTACTGGGCTAAGAATACTGCGATCGGCTTTGTGTTTAATTTAGGCGTCGCGATGGGTTTTGTAGTTGGTGTGATTATTGTTTATCAAGTTCTCTCCACCGATGTCAGCGACCACATGGGAGAATACGCTACTTTCAAAGCAATGGGCTACCGCAATGTTTATTTACTCGGCATCGTTTTTGAAGAAGCTCTAATTCTTTCCGTCCTCGGTTTTTTGCCAGGAGTAGGAGTCTCTTTCGGACTCTACTCTTTAACTCGCAAAGCTACAAATTTACCCCTTTATATGACGCTGCTTAGAGCATTTATAGTATTACTTTTGAACGTAATTATGTGTACTATTTCGGGAGCAATTGCCACTCGCAAACTGCAAGCAGCAGACCCGGCAGATATGTTTTAAGCGAAAATGAATCAGAGAGTCTGAAGGACACTAAATCCTGGTTATAAACCTGTTTATAAGACTAGCTGGTTGAAACCTTTACTAGACAAACTAAGTCCGCAGACGCGGACTAAATAATAAAGGGGGTATTAAAACCAGATTGTGTATATAGCAATCATAAATGAGTCGGAAATTTTTACCCCACCCCAACCCTCCCCTGATCGAGGGGAGGGAGTAAGAAATTCACAAATGATTGAGGATTGCTATAAAGTCCTGACTACACACATATTTTTTTGTAATCATTCTCTTGTTTTTCCTCTGCATTGTCGGCGAATAAAGCAGTTTATTCTTAAATCTAAAACCTCAAACCAATAAGTTATGAATTCTACTACTCTCTACCCAACAACAAACCCATTACAGATTCCTGCACCTGTAGTTTCCGCCCACCACCTCGACCACTACTTCGGTCAAGGTCAACTGCGAAAACAGGTACTTTTTGACATTAATCTCGAAATTAAAGCAGGTGAAATCGTGCTGATGACGGGACCTTCCGGTTCTGGAAAAACTACGCTTTTAACTTTGATTGGCGGACTGAGATCCGGTCAATCGGGAAGTCTCAAAATTCTCGGTCAAGAGATGTGCAAAGCGAGTTCAGACCAATTGGTAAAGGCGCGGCGCAAAATTGGCTATATTTTTCAGGCGCACAACTTGCACCGCAGTTTGACGGCGCTGCAAAACGTGCAAATGGGTTTGGAAGTTCACGGTAATTTGTCGCGTTCCCAAATGCGCGATCGCTCTGCAAAAATGCTAGAGTTAGTAGGACTGGAACAGCGGATTAACTATTATCCAGATGATTTGTCGGGAGGACAGAAACAAAGAGTTGCGATCGCCCGCGCTTTGGTCAGTCAACCCCAAATTGTTTTAGCTGACGAACCAACAGCCGCCCTGGACAGCAAATCCGGTCGCGAAGTGGTGAATTTGATGCAGCAACTTGCCAAAGAACAGGGTTGTACTATTTTATTAGTAACCCACGATAACCGAATTTTGGATATTGCCGATCGCATCGTTCACATGGAAGATGGAAAATTAGCCTAATTTTTAAATTTCTGAAGAATAGACATCACCCATAACTCCCTCATTTTCAATTTTGGATGTTAAAATTTAATCCAAAATTGCCCAACCCCAATTTCAACTCGTCCTGGGACTGTTCACTAATTGCTAACAACCAATCCTGGGCGGTCAATCCCCAAATTTTTCTGATACATGGCTTCGAGTGTGGGCATAGACGATTCCACAGAACCACCATAACGGCGAAAAGATGGCCAGATGTAAGCGAGTTTTCTGACTGCTGACTCTAATCGACCCGCTTCTATATCTTCTAAGGCACCTTTTTCTCGGATTAACTCTATAGCCATCAAATCTTGATTTTCTGGGCTGAAATCGCGGACGCCAAATTTTTTGGCAAATCTGTCCCAAGTGGTGCTGAGAAACTGATATCGCCCCGCTGCATCGGAACAGAGTTTTTTGCGGTAACGACGGCCGCACCTCATTTCTCTGGGATGATCTTGAAAGCTGACAAATTTCGTGCCGGTGTACTGCGTGCGGTAGCCGTCGGGGCTAGCGGTTCCTTCGGCGGCGGCTATGGTGTCGAGAAAGGCTTTGACTCGACGTTCGGGCCCGATGCTATCGAGTCTGCTATCCTGTCTGGGAGCTGGTGAATTCAGGGTTGCAGCTTCGGGTGATCGATCGCGCTCGATGTTATCCTCTCCTTTGTCTGGTGAATCGAGGGCTGCAACTTCCTGCAGGCGTTTCGGGGTGGGCGAGCTTTCTGCCGAGACCGCTGGTCCCCACAGCAACCTCGGCGTCATTCGACCTAAGAAAAAGCACAAACAGATTAAGAAACCCCAAGAGAGTTGAAAACGAAGGCGTTTGGAGCGGTTCCGGCGCAGCACCGGCCACCGGTGAAGGGGGAGTGTTGCGGGCAAAATTTTCGTTTGCTGGCCGAAGGCGAACAGCGATTTCAGCGCTACCAAGGTTTGCTTGTAAAAACGTGGTGGAAGTTTCCGAGCTCTCATCGCTGTGGCGAAAGTCTCGACCTCTGTCAGAGTAACTTGTGCCAGCGGTTTTGCGACAAACAGTCGAAAATGGTTAGCCGCCTGCCAGCTAAAGTGCCGGTTGCGGGGGGATTGGCGATTTACCCACAGGCGAATTAGCTCCATGTCTGACATAGGGAGCAGGTGGCGTCCCAGATCTTTTGATGCGTACAAGAGTACCTCCTGATATCACTTCTAGTTGAAGGTTCCCAGCTATAATGGATGAGTGAAACAGGGATCAATGGAAACTGGCTTCAACCATACTAAGTGATACTACTAAGCGCTCACGGGGTCAAGCTCAAGGGCCGATTGTTCGAGCAGTTGAGTGTAAAGTTGACTAAGTTGGGAGGCGATACGGTCCCAACGGAAATAGGTTTCGACGCGCTGGCGGGCTGTGTGTCCGAGTTGCTGGCGCCATAGTGAGTCAAGTAACAAGCGATCGATCGCCTCGGCAAAGGCTGCTTCATTTTTCGGCGGGGCGAGCAAACCTGTTTGTTGCGGCACTACAGTATATTTCAGCCCTCCTACGTCGGAGGCGATTACGGGCGTGCCGCAGGCCATCGCTTCAATGGCGACTAAACCGAAGGGTTCGTAGTGGCTGGGAACGACGCACACATCGGCGGCGGCGTAGTAGCCAGGGAGAATGTCTCTGCTCAAGGCGCCGGGAAAACTGGTAATGTCGCTCAGCCCGAGTTCTTCAACGATGCTGCCGATACGATCGCGCTCTAGGCCGTCGCTTTCCCCCGCACGCCACCCGCCGCCAATAATGAGTTTTAAATCGGCTTTGGGCACTGCCGAAAGACTGACGGCGCGGACTAAGGTTTCGATGCCCTTGGGGGGGTCAAAACGGCCGACGTACAACACGACTTTGGTTTCGGGGGCTATGCCCAAGTGGCGGCGGGCGGTCGATCGGGCGATCGAGCCGAACCGTTCAGTGTCGGTACCGCAGGGAATGATGTCAATATTGCCTTTTAAGGAAACCAGAGACCTCATGTGTTCTTTTTCTTGGGGACTGGTAGCCACCACGCGATCGGCTGTTTCCAAAAGTGTTTTTTCGACTTGCAGCCTGGTTTTGGCAATCATCGGAATTGTCGAAACCGACTTGTATTTAACTGCTGCCAAAGAATGGTAAGTGTGAACTTGCTGCAGAGGTTGCGATTTTTTCAACTCCATTCCCACCCAAGAAGACAGCCAGTAATTCGTGTGAACTAAGGGATATTGAAAGCCTGATTCTAACTGAAACTTCTGAAATTCTTGAACAAAGATTGGTAAATATCCGTATAGTTCGTCGCGGGGAATAAATTCTTGTGGCCCGGCTACTAGCCGAATTGTCCGGCAATTGGGACTGTGCTCTACAATCCTTGCTTGTTGCCGATCGGATGAGCGGGTGAACATATCAACTTGCCACCCCTGTGTAGCCAGAGCTTCGCCTACTTGACGCACGTAAACATTTTCCCCGTCCGCTTCTTCTTTGCCAATTTCCACAGAGGGATCACCCTGTACTGAGATGAGAGCGAGGATTTTTTTATTTAATGAAACCATGATTGTTTACCAAAATTTAAATATATTTTCTAAGAAAATTAAAAGGGCAATTTTGGCTGCTGCGCCGGGACTGGAATCTTCTAGCTAATTTGTATTAAAGTGAAACTGGGGGATCGATAAATCATCCTTCAGGGATAAGTTCCAGGAAAAAATTCACAGACGACTTCCTTCTGCTGACAGAGACGTGCAGCAGCTCAAACTCTAGATAATCAAAATATAAATGAACGAGGGTAAATGGAATTTTCCGTATTCTGGCCGCTGTAAAACTCGCACCTTTTAGCTATCTATAACTCGAGCCTGCTTTCAGCTTGCTGCTAGAGATGCGAGGTCAGCAGAAGGTAGAATTTTACCCCTCTGAATAAATAACTCGGGCTTTCGAGAAAGCAGAAGTCGGTCGTCCCAAAGACCGAATGTTACAGGGGAAGCGAAAAAAAAAGCAAAGTTATTGCTTTCAAAATTTTTCTTTCGTTCCGCCTTGCACCTTCTGCCTTTTTCCCTCTTGCTTCTTGCTTATTGTGTCAAACCCGGAGTGCGAGTTTAACCTCAAATTTCCCGTTTGTATAATGTTAAGAGTTCTTCCGATGTTTGCGTGGGGAGGATTCACCGTTTTCGCTGTTGAGGATATTGTTTCGCGAACCAGGCATTCTGGAACCGTATCGGTTAGTCCAAACTTGGGTAAACTCGGCACCTAAGAAGAGAATTTGAGCGGAATAATTAATCCAAAGCAGGATAATCACGAACGAACCCGCAGCACCGTAGGTAGAGGCGATACCGCTACCTCCGAGGTAAACTCCAATTATGGATTTGCCGATCGTAAACAGCACTGAGGTGATGGCGGCGCCGATCCAAACATCATTCCAGGCAAGATGGACATCGGGCAAAAGTTTGTAAATTAAGGCAAAAAGCAGCGTAACTACGCCAAAGGAGATAGCAAAGTCCACAATCTGCCAAATGTTGATTGGTAATTGCAGCAAGCCGTTCAACCAATAGCTGACGGCGGCTAAAATGGCACTAATTACTAAAGATACTAGCAGTAGAAAGCCTATGCCTAAAATCATTGCAAAAGACAATACGCGGTCTTGCAGAAATCCCCAGATTCCTCGTCCGGGAGGCGGTGAAACATTCCAAATAGTATTGAGGGCTTCTTTAAGATTAGTAAACACGTTGGAAGCACCCCACAAAAGTGTAGCGATGCCGATTAAAGTAGCAATCATTCCCGACTTTGGTTCGGAGGCTTTGAGGATGAGTTCTTGGACGGTTTGGGCGCCTTCTTTGCCGATTAAACTTTGGAGTTGGGCGACGATTTGACCTTGGGCTGCGTCTGCACCAAAGACTAAACCGGCGATCGCAATTACGATAATTAGCAACGGGGCGAGGGAGAAGACTGTGTAATAGGCTAGGGCGGCGGCTAAGGTTGGCGCTTTATCTTCTTGCCATTCAGTAAAAGTTTGTTTGAGCAGCGATATGACTGTTTTTAAGTTCACGGTCTTTGGTTTCCTTATACTTATCGTCCAAGGGATCTTAATAGGTTAAGAGTTTTTTAGCCTCAGCCACAAGATAGATTTATCGATTAGCAAATTCAGAAGATTACTTTTATGTCTGATTCCAACACAACTGTTAACACCACCGATATAACATTGTCCAAAAAAGCAATTTCTTGGGCAAAATTCAGCGCCCTAGTAGCGCTGGTCAATTTTTTGCTGGTACTTTTCCATTTCAGTTACCTTCAGTTGCGGCCTGTTTATCAGAGCTATTTTCCAGGTTTAGTTAAAATTTATGACCCGATTAAAGGCATTGATTCAAGTTTACAAAATCCAGAATATTTGAAAAGCGCTGACCAGTTTTGGCGAATTGATGCGTTGTTTATCGGTTTTTTTGGGGCGGAATTTTTGATTAAAAGTCTGTTCCATACCCGCCGCAAACCGGGGGTAACTTGGTTTGATTTTGTGCTGAGGCGCTGGTACGAGGTGTTTCTGGTGATACCGATTTGGCAGGGGTGGCGGATTCTGCCGGTATTGGTGCGGCTTCACAAGTCGGGTTTGGTGAATCTCGATCGCGTAGTTGCTCAAGTTACCTACGAACCGGTGGCTTATTTAGCCAATACGATCTCGGAATACATGATGGTGCGGTTTATCAATCAAGCTAAAAGTTCGATCAAACAGGGCGACGCGGCGCAGATGTTGCTGGCGCAGCAGCCGTACCTTCATGTCAATCAGGAAAATACGATCGAACAAATTACCAAGCGCATTTTGGATCTGACAATTTACAAAGTTTTGCCGCAGGTGCAACCGGATTTGGAAGAATTGCTGCACCACAATTTGGAAACAACAATCAAACAGTCGGATTTCTATCAAATCCTACAAACTATCTCTCCTATTAACATTTTGCCGACCGAGATGACGGAACAGCTAGCAAGTTATTTGACTCAAACTGCTGTGGATGTGGTATCTACTACTTATGAAGACGATAAAGGTAGAAAAATTCTCGATAATTTCAGCCAAGAATTTAATCAAAGTTTGCGGCGGGAATTGCAAGATGAGAAAACTCTCGGGGAATTGCAGTCGCTGCTGTCGGATTTGTTGGAAGAAGTGAAGTTGAATTACATTCAAGGCGGGTTGAAGTCCGATCCGGTGCAGACTTTTACAGAAATTAACTCGCTCCGGGGAGTAAGGGAAAGTTGATACAGCAATGAGTTCCGGTGTTGTCAATTAGATTTTTTTAACGAACCGATGAAACTCGCCTTAGCCCTATTATGGCGAAGGATGATAAGAGAAGAGAAAGAGTTTACAAGTTCTACGGGTAAGGTGCGCCTCCTCGGCGCACCTACGAATAAGAGTAGTGGGGATATCCGAAATCTCGGGGGATAAACCTATCTGAATCCCAAGCTAAAATAAAAGAATTAACCTAAAACCTTTATCATATTAGATATCTATCTTGAACAACCTTACTTGCCTGGAAATAGAAGTCGCTCAAACAATGCTGAGATTAGCAATGTTGCTGGGCTTAACACTTTTAATCGCCTTTTTTGTGGCGTCAGAACTAGCATTAGTATCAGCCGATCGCCATCAAATCCGCCAACTTGCCCAGTTGGACGATCGCCCAACCGCCAAAACTGCCGAACTCGTCCACCAAGCTCAAAACAACATACCGCATTACCTGTCTGTGACTCAAACTGGAACAACAGCAGGGAGTTTGCTGTTGGGCTGGTTGGGTGAGGGAGCGACTGTACACTGGATCGAACCGTGGATCGACAAATTGCCGATCGGTCATTTGTCGGCCGTGCTGACTGCTCATTCGATCGCAGTTCCCGCAGCTTTTATCTTTGTAACTTACGTAGAAATAGTCTTAGGAGAACTAATCCCCAAAGTATTAGCAACCCACGCCCCAGAACGCACCGCTTTGCTGCTGATGCCAGCCCTCGAACTCTGCTCAAAATTACTGTGGCCGCTGCTAGCAATTCTCAACGGTACCGTGCGGCTGCTGACTGGTTGGATTACCAGTAAAGAGTCTCAACCGCTGCTGCCAGCTTCCGAGGCAACTGTTATCCAAAAAGATGCTCATTCGGCACTAATTTCTGGCGTATGGGAAGTGACAGCAGTTAACGAAAAACTCGGGTTAAACCTGCCGACTAACCAAGCTTACCAAACAATCGCCGGATTCGTGATTCACAATTTAGGTAAAATGCCCAATCAAGGCGATCGGCTATTGTGGGGCGAGTTGGAAATAGAAGCAGAAAATGTAGTAGAAGGCAGTTTAGAAACAGTGCTAGTGCGTCAGGTAACTCGCCCTTTGTTTGAGACTCAGCAGCCAGAACTCGTGTTAAATTGAATTACTCGGAGTAGAGACAATAATTTCTCAACTCTTTCTCTTCCGTTCTACTCTCTTGCTTGGTGTCCTGCCCTACCCTTCACCGAACCCCTGCAGGGAACGGGAACGCCATCGCCGAAGGCGTCTTCGCGGTTTGTTTAATCTTGAGATTTGAAATTAGCAACTAATCCCAAATCTCAAAAACTCCGCCTTTCATCACCCAACAGCCACCTTAACCGCACCCCCAACAAACTGCTCGTAATCCTCCAACAACCACGCAGGCAAACAAGTATTCGCATCCTGAACCTGCAACTGTCCAGGGCGACAATACAGCATCGCCGCCAACAAATTATTTACAGCTTTCGGCGTTCCAAACCCTTTACTTAACTCAGCAACCAACGAGTTAAAAAACTCGCGATCGCTCTCATGCAGCGGCTCATTAATAAACCCGCTGCCCCACATTGCTTTGTAACCCTTGCCAAAATCGCTCCGGTACAAAACTTCTACTTGTTCGCCGGAAACGCTCAGCCACAAATCGGCAATTTGCTTGCGAATATGCCGCAAATCTGCTATTACCAATTCAGCCGTCGGGTCGATTTCATAAAGATTGACAGCAGCAGTTAATTGATTTATAAACTGCGGCAGATAATCTTGTTTGACAAGTGGTTGTTCTGTTGTCGTAAATGCGCTCTCAAACACCTTTTCGTAATCTTCAAGCAACCACTGGGGCAAGCGGGTGCGAGCATCGGGAACCCGCATTTTTCCCGGAACAAAATACAGCATTGCCCCCAGCAGAGCATTGATAGCTTGAGGCTGCACCAACCCTTTGCTAATTTCAGTCAATTTCTGCAAAAACTGCTGTTCGGCTTCAGTCATCGATTCTGCTTGCAAGCCGCAGCTAAGTATTGCTTGATATCCCTTGCGAACGTCTCCTCGGTAAAAACTTTCGAGTTTTTCTGAAGGAACAGTCAGCCAAAAATCAGCCATTTGTTTTCTGATTTGGCGGAGTTCCAAAACTATCGATTCGTCAGATGGATCGATGCGGTAAAGATTGACGCATCCTAACAGTTGATTCGCGAATTGCCGGGATTGAATGTATTGAGCTAGCAAATCAGTAGTTGAATCAGACTTGACGGCGGATTCAGTCTCAAAAACTTGTTCGTAATCCCCAATTAACCAGTGCGGCAAACGGTTACGAGCGTCGGGAATTCGCATGGTTCCCGGCGGGAAATACAGCATCGCAGCAAGCAAGGCGTTGACAGCTTTGGGATGCACTAATCCTTTGCTAATCTGGGTTAATTGCTGCAAAAATATTTGTTCGCTTTCGATCATCGGTTGACGTTGGAAACCGCTCTTGAGCAGGATTTGATAGCTGTTACCTGAAGCGCTTCGGTAGGCGGTTTCGAGGTTTTCGGCGGGAAGGTTGAGCCAAAAATCAGCGATTTGTTTGCGGATTTGACGCAGTTCGGATATTGCTGAGATGTTTGAGGAGTTTCGTTGGTAAAGGTTGACGGCATTCGAGAGAATCTCGTCCAAATCTGGCTGCTTGGGAATGCTATCCTGTAAGTTGCGCGATGCTTCCAGGTGGCTGCTTTGCCAGTTGCCAAAGAGTTCTTGGAATAATTTGCCGATCGCCCCAGAGTATGCCACACTGTCAAAACAAGCTGGATTAGCTTGCATTTTTTGCTGAATTTCCTGGCGATAGCGCTGCCGAAGTTCAGGATTAGTGCCGAGAGTAACTGCTAGTTGAATGTAAGATGCTTCGCTATTGGCAATTAAATCGGGCATAGAGAGCGATCGTACCACCGCAGCCCCCATTCTCGATCGCAAAGTATCACCATCCCTGACAACAGTTGGAAGTCCCACCTCTAACGGATCTACAAGGGAAGTAGTCCCCGCATAGGGATAGGAATCCAAATAAACATCCCCCAACTTCAAAACTTCTTTAACATCCGCACGGTTAGGAAAACTCTTCAACACCCGCAAACGATTACTCTCAATGCCATACTTAGCAAAAACGGCTTTCATATTATTCACAAAAGCCCCCCCAGGATAATGATTAGTCCAGCTAGGGCCGAAGGGCATTAAAAACAGCACAGAATTAGGAACAGCCGCCATAATCTTTGCCCATGTTTCCCTTAACTCCGGCACTAGCTTATACAAATTCGCACTCGAAATAAAGACCACCGATTCCTCGGAAATGCCGATACTATTTCTAGTGAAATTAATGTTAGGAGTGTAAGGTTCGAGGGTATAGCTAAAACAGCAACCAGGCCCGTCAATAGTTGCTAATTGCTCGCGATAATGCTCCTGTCCTTCAGGTGAAGGTTCCATCAACTTACCAGCAATGTAATAGTCAATGTGTCGCATTCCTGTGGTAACGGGAGAATTAAAACAGGTAGTTTGTACCCGCGCCAATCGATGCAACGCCAGTAAACTAATCGGATGAGTAACCGCAGTAATATTGGTAGCAATCAGCAGAATATCTAAGTCATCAGCGCGGATTGTCTGAACTTGACTTGGCAAGTCATTAGATAGTTTAACCAGCCTGTCAGCGCGACTCTGACAATACTGCTCTAGTTTATTACCGTCGAGATTGAGAGCGTATAAAATAATTTCAAATTGCTCTCGATTCAGATATTCAAAAGCTGGCAAGGTAGCGAAAGTTTCCGTCATCGCCCCGAAATGTTTAGTCAGGACACCAAGGCGAATTTTCGGCCTGTTAGCAGGTCTAGTCGGAAAAATGCAATCAATCGCAGCGCCACGATTTTTCATGGCATATTCAATAATATCGGCCCGCTTTGTGTATACCTCCTTGAGATTTTCACTATTAAAGTACAGAGGAATAAAGTTAGCGCTTTTCGTGAATAACGAGGCGATTTCCTGCCACACTTGTGACTTTTGGTTCTTGAAGATATTGCTATGCAAATAACTGACCCATCCCTGCACATACCGGCAATAATTGTCAGCTTCTCCTATTTCTTGAAAAAGAGTAGGCGCAGCAAACATAAATTTGAGGTAGTCGTTGACAAACCAATTAGGTATAACTGCCTTTTCATAGTTCAGCATTAACTGATCTGCACGACGATAGAGGGCGGCTGTTAGTAGGTAGTTAATATCTTTGGGATTTTTAACTCCCTGGGATAGATGTGCTGCTAGTCGATCGATAACAGTCTTTTCGGCATCTGTCAGCGCTTCATCTTTGATATTGCTGTTTAGCAGTAGCTGCTGCGCCTTACCTGCATCACCGCCATAGGCATTTGCCACTTGTTCTGCCGGCAGATTCAGCCAATAATTGGCAAGTTGCTGCCGGGATTGGCGGATGTTAGCGAGGTTTACTTCATTAGCTTGGTCTTTTTGATACTCTCCCACATATTGGGACAGCAAAGTTAAAAATTGTTCGGGTTTGTTAAATTCAACTAATTCATTAGCTATTAAATTGCCGTGTTGCTGCAAAATCTGCTGTGACCAACGCACTTCTTCTGGTTGGTAAAGTTGAGAGTGGAGGTGAATAATTGTGGCTCTCATTAAGTCTAATTTTGGGCGGTCGCCAGCCATTTTTTGGGTTCTGCTAGATCCGTCGCCGTGCTGCCTGTAATAGAGGTAAGGCTTAGGTAGTCGATCGCCTAACCAGCCTTTTTCATAGGCAGACACCCAAAACTCCCAATCTTCGCATCCCAGCTTCATCACTTTTTTCAATCCGCCTACTTGCTCGTAAATCTCCCTTCTAAATAGGGAAGTAGCAGGGGCTTGATTGTCTCTCAAAAACCGATTGGCATCAAAGTCACCGTGAACAACTAAATCGCAGTTTGCTCCGAAGTGCTGCACATCTGTATAGACAAAACCAACATTCGGTTTTGCTAATAAAATTTCGACGCACTCCTCTAGAAATTTGGGATGAAGTTTATCATCAGCATCTAGGAATAAAATAAACTTTCCTGACGACTGCTGAACGCCAACATTTCTCGAATCAGCGGGTCCCGTGTTGGGTTTATCTATGAGGCGAAGCGATTTTTGAGGATACAGTTTAATTAAATAATTGGCGAAGTTGCTGGTATCATCGGTGCTGCCATCATTGACAATTATGCACTCCCAGTTTGGATAAGTTTGACGGACAACACTTTCAACAGCTTCTCTGAGTAAAGTTGCGTGATTGTAGCAGGGAATGATTACGCTGACGAGTGTTTCTGCGGAGGTGCGGTAGGGCATGGCATTTAGCTGTGATGGAGAGAGTGAAACAGGTAATGTAGTGGCTGGTTTTACACCTCGGCGAGTGATCCCATATTCATCCCATATTTGCCGAGTTTCTTGGTACGATATTGGCGATGAATTTTGCAAACCTTGTTGATTTTCGTAGTACAAGCCGAGAATTTCTGGCAAGTACACAATATTTTCGCTTTTGCCAATCCGGAGCCAAAATTCGTAATCGCCAGCCGCCGTAAATTCGCTTCGGAAATAGCCGTGTTTTTCGTGCAGCGATTTTCTCCACATCGGCTGAGGGCCAATAATGCAGCGCCGTTCGAGTTCGCTGTAGTCAAAGGCTGGCCAATTCCAGCACTTTTCGGCTTGGGTTTTTGCAAAAGTATCGTTAGCTGTATTGGTGATTAATTGGTCAGCATAAACCAGACTTACTTCGGCGTTTTCTTCCAAGTATTTCGCCATGATTTCTAGGGCGTCAGGGCGATGTCTGTCATCGGTGTTAGCATTAGTAATGTAAGCTCCGCGCGACATCTTAATGCCTCGATTCCAGGCTGCATATAATGTCTCGCGGTCAGAAGTGCGATCGTACACAATATTCGGATATTTCGCTTGAAATTCCCGCACAACAGACTGTTCATTTTCTTGGGAACTGCTGTCAATTACTATGATTTCGAGTTGGCCTTGTTTGTACAGGGTTTGCTCTACCAAGTCCTGCAAGCAGCCGCGGATAAATTTTTCGGAATTGTAGGTAGAAACGATCGCAGATACTTTAAAAGCGGAGGGGACAGGCTGGGAGTTCTCAGCATTCGCGAATTCCCCCTGCAAGCCTGCATCAGTTGGGTGTTGAACGGAAGCATTCTCCGAATGTGCGCGCTCAGCTACTTGAACCAAAACTGAGCTAACAATTGCAGCCATTTTCGACCAGGAAAACTTCTTAGCTTGCTCTAACCCCGCCGCAATTAATGAGTTGCCGACAGCGGGCTTCTGTATTTCCCCTAAAGCATTGACGAGCCCAATAACATCATCCCCGTCCACATAAACCGCTGCTTGTCCTGCTACTTCTGGAATCGAACCGTTTGGACAGGTGATGACTGGACAACCGCAAGCCATTGCCTCAAGGACTGGCAACCCAAAGCCTTCATATTTCGACGGATAAACTAACACTGAAGCACCCGAATAAGCAGCTCTCAGTTCGCTGTCGCTTAGTTGCAGCGTGTGGACAATATTCCCAGAACAGTACAATTTCAGCTCGGGCTCTAATACAGGTTTGCCACCTGCACAGACTATATCAAAGTCAAACTTGTTGGCAAGTTGAGAAAAGGCTTTGAAAAATAATATCCCGTTCTTGTAACCATGCCAGCCCACCCTTTCGCCTACCAAAAGAAAATAGGGCTTGGTAATGCTGTATTTTGACTTAAAGCCTGAAATTTCTTCTCTATCGGCTGGCGAAAAATTGGCATCCATGCCACAGTGCGCTACAGCGATAGAATTTGAAGAAATCTGCGGAAAAACCTTAATTAAATCGCGGGCTGTATTTTCCGAAATGGTGATGTAGGCCGAGGCATGGCGGATACCGAAATGCTTTTCTCTCCACTCGGGATGACCAATATTTTGTCCCATCAACTCTGGAATCATGTCATAGGCCATGAATACCGATGGCGTTGACAAAGGCGTTGTATAATAAGTAGAAATAAATAAATCGGCTTTTTCTTCATCGCAGATTTGTTGGAGCATCGCGCGATCGCGATCGGTATTACCATAATCGTACAGGGGAATAGTTCGATAACGGATACCGGGAATTTTTGGGGCAGTTCCGTTTCGATCTAAAATGATAACATTTTGAGCAAAGTTCGTATTGGCCCATTCTTGCCAGAGGGATTTCCAAACGCGAGCAATGCCTGTATTATTATGTTGAAAAAATACACCATCAACCAGTATTGTTAACCCGCTTCGCGAGTCACCATCCTCTTCTATTTCAGAAGGCGGTATCTTTGCTTCTTGTTGAAGATTAGTAATTTTTCTACTAGCTTTTAAGAAGTCTTTCGGTAAAAACGACTCCTTATTAACCGCCGCTAATTCTCCTTTTGCCAATTGCTCAAATAAATCTTCCGGCAAGTGTTTTTCTGTTAGTAAATGAAGAGACGAACCATTTGAGTAGAAGTTGAGATTAAACTTGGCAGCAAGGATTGAAAGAGATTTAGCTGTGTAAAGAGAAACGTGCTGACCTTCGTGAAGCACATAGTACCACCATTCATTAGGTTTAGGATTGCTTTGTGGCAGCAATTCTGTACTCAGTAAAATATTTCGGGAAATCTTTAACAATTCTTCCAGCTCATCTATGGGGTGAACCAGATGCTCAAATACTTCAAATGCCGTGACTAATTCAAATTGGTTATTTGCGGCTGCATCAATCTCAAATCCTTGAGCAAATATATTTTTACAAAACTTGTCTAGCCAGTAAAAGTCAAATCCCGCATCTCTCATCAGCCTGACAAATAGACCATAGCCACCGCCGTAGTCGAGAAATCTTGCTTGATGATTAAAGAAGTTAAATAATAAATTTTTGGTTATTTGTGAAAATGACAAATTTCTGAACGCTAAGCCTACATCACTGCTAGCTATTGGCTGAGAATAAGCTTCGTCTAACCAGTAGGGTTCCTCAGTTTGAACAAATCCGCAGTTTGAACATTGAAAATAATCAACATCATATTTTCCCATAACTTTACCTTGGGCAAAATGATGGGAATCGGATTCGCAAACTTTGCATTTCAGGGGCATATGATATAGTAAATTCTTAACTTGAGAAAGGAGAGATTGATGATTCCATCGGTCTATAGTTAGCTGCCTAATATCTGGCAAATAAAAATGGGGCATTCCATCTTTCTCATTTACTGAGCTATAGATGCGAACCTTTTCTTGCCTCTGCGATTCACTTTTAATTAATAAGTCTAAATGATACACGCACAAGTCTAACAATGTTTCGCCCGGTTTCGTGAACCCGTGAATGGTTTCGTGAATCTGACCGCTATAAGTTAGAGACTGGTTATATCTAAATATCCGGCGCTGCCAGTCAGGATAATGGGGAGGGCTTGATACATAATGATTTTTGCTAAAGGGGCTAATCCATTTACGAGTAATCCAAAAGTTATCTGTTTTTGCGGTACTCCCATTTAATTTTAACTGCTGTAGGAAGTCTAAAGTTTTTTGATCTATAAATTCATCGGAATCAATTACAAATACCCAGTCTGTTTTAACTTCTTGTAGGTAAATATTTCGCTGTTGAGAGTGATTCCCTTGCCACGGAGAGTGAATAATTCTTGCTCCATATTGAGCGGCTATTTCACAAGTCTTATCCGTACTACCACCATCAACGACAATGAGTTCATCATAAGCATTTGCCAAGGATGTCAACGCGATCGTAAGAGTTTTTTCGGCATTTTGTACTATCATACAAACTGAAAGACTTGGCATAGATACCTCTGTTGTTGAAATTATTAAATAACTATTTTTGGCAAAGAAACTTGGTTGATAGGTCAGTCCTGCTTCACTTTAACAGTCTAATATAACTTACGCATAAATACCAAAGAAACCGGACTTTTTACAACTGCTAAAGACTCAAATGCAGTATTTCCGTTAAAAAAATCGGTTTCTGCGTCCAGGACTATTTAACTGAGATGTTGCATCATGCTCAATCAGCTTTTTATGAACAGGCTCTCCGGCCTGTTCCACAAAAAAATTTATCTCTTGTGGAACGGGATCTCCGGCCTGTTCTTGATAATGGTGCAAGATATGAGTTTAACCGAAAAAGGGATTAACCCGATCGCCCTTACTCATCTAGACATTGACAAATTCCATTTTAGAGTGTAATGGTTACAGCCCACAAGGTCAATTCCACCACCTCAGACCGCCACAGCACGGCCGGGAATCCTCACCACACAAAAACAAGTTACAATTACGTTAAGATTGATGAACATAAATAAAAATTCCCAAATCACAGGGACTAAAAATTAGGAGGATCGACCTCGGTGAATAAACGGTGGAGAAACGCTGGCCTGTACGCACTGCTGGCTATTGTAGTCATTGCCTTAGCAACGGCTTTTTTTGACAAACAGCCCCCAAGCCGCGAAGTTTGGAAGTACAGTCAATTCATTCAGGAAGTCGAAGGCAAGAGAGTAGACAAAATAAATATCAGTTCCGATCGCAGCAAAGCCCTGGTCACAGCCCAGGACGGCAACAAGGTACTCGTTAACCTGCCGAACGACCCCGAACTGATCAACATCCTGACCAAAAATAACGTAGATATTTCAGTTCTGCCCCAAAGCGACGAAGGCTTCTGGGTAAAAGCCCTCAGCAGCCTGTTCTTCCCGATTCTGCTTTTGGTCGGACTGTTTTTCCTGGTGCGGCGCGCCCAAAACGGGCCCGGCAACCAAGCCATGAACTTCGGCAAATCCAAAGCTAGAGTCCAAATGGAGCCACAAACTCAGGTGACTTTCGGCGACGTGGCCGGCATCGAACAAGCCAAGCTAGAGCTCGCAGAAGTCGTGGACTTCCTGAAAAATGCAGACCGCTTCACCGCAGTCGGAGCAAAAATCCCCAAAGGCGTGCTGCTGGTCGGCCCTCCCGGAACTGGCAAAACCCTGCTGGCAAAAGCAGTGGCTGGAGAAGCAGGCGTTCCCTTCTTCTCAATTTCCGGTTCAGAATTTGTGGAAATGTTCGTGGGTGTCGGTGCTTCCCGCGTCCGCGACTTGTTTGAACAAGCTAAATCTAACGCTCCTTGTATCGTATTTATCGATGAAATTGACGCCGTAGGCCGCCAGCGGGGCGCTGGTTTGGGCGGTGGTAACGACGAACGGGAACAAACCCTCAACCAGTTGCTGACCGAAATGGACGGCTTTGAGGGTAATACTGGCATTATTCTGATTGCTGCCACGAACCGCCCCGATGTGCTCGATGCGGCGCTGCTGCGTCCGGGTCGCTTCGATCGCCAAGTTGTGGTCGATCGCCCCGACTTCGGAGGCCGCCTAGAAATTCTCAACGTTCACGCCCGCGGCAAAACTTTGTCGAAAGACGTGGACTTGGAAAAAATCGCCCGCCGGACACCCGGTTTCACCGGTGCGGATTTGTCCAACCTACTCAACGAAGCAGCAATTTTAGCCGCCCGCCGCAACTTGACCGAAGTCTCGATGGATGAAGTCAACGACGCGATCGACCGCGTGCTCGCAGGCCCGGAAAAGAAAGACCGCGTGATGAGCGAAAAGCGCAAAACTTTGGTAGCTTACCACGAAGCCGGTCACGCTTTAGTCGGCGCGCTGATGCCCGACTATGACCCCGTGCAGAAAATTAGCATTATCCCCCGCGGCCGCGCTGGCGGTTTGACTTGGTTCACACCAAGCGAAGATCGGATGGATTCTGGCTTGTATTCTCGCTCTTACTTGCAAAATCAAATGGCGGTAGCTTTGGGCGGCCGCATTGCTGAAGAAATTGTCTTCGGCGAAGAAGAAGTAACAACCGGTGCCTCCAACGACTTGCAGCAAGTGGCAAGAGTAGCGCGCCAAATGGTGACTCGCTTCGGAATGAGCGATCGGCTAGGCCCTGTAGCTCTCGGTCGCCAACAAGGCAATATGTTCATGGGTCGCGATATCATGGCTGAACGCGATTTCTCTGAAGAAACCGCAGCGACGATCGACGATGAAGTGCGTTTGTTGGTAGAGCAAGCTTACCGCCGCGCTAAAGATGTACTCGTCGGCAACCGCCACGTCCTTAATGCTTTGGCAGATATGCTAGTTGAAAAGGAAACTGTGGATGCGGATGAATTGCAAAATTTGTTAGCTAATAGCGATGTGAAAATGGCGACGATCGCCTAATCGATTTTACAATTTAGATTTGGAATTTTAGATTTAATCTAAAATTTGAAATCGATAATTGGGGTGATTCTGGGATTGTCTGGAATCGCCCCTATTTTTTTGTGGGCACACAGGAAGCAGCCAAAAAAAGCATTGGAGTAGCAAACCATGATCGTCACTGAAGATAGAGCGCGTGAACTTGCACTTGATTGGGTTGAAGCTTGGAATACTCATAACCTCGATCGAATCATGTCCCATTACGCAGAAGATGTAATTCTGATATCGCCTGTAGCAGCGCAACTGCTAAACGAACCATCTGGGACAGTGACAGGCAAAGAAGCGCTACGAAACTACTTCAAAAAGGGGCTGGAAGTTTATCCTGACCTCAAGTTTGAGTTGCTTGATGTGATGTTGGGAGTTTCCAGTGTTGTACTTTACTACATCAACCAAAAAGGCACGAAGGCAGGTGAGTTTATGGAAGTCAGTTCAACCGGAAAAGTGACTAAAGTTGTTGCTCATTACAACGGGTAGAGCGAGGTTATGCAAATGGCGGTAATATGGATGGCACAAGCGAGCGATGCTGAGGCTTTACTTACTCTCGCTAGCGAGTCAAACGCAGTCCACTCGCCTGTTGTGTAAAGAAAATAACGCAATTTTAACCCCCCCTCGGAAACCCACGGAGGTGGGTTTTGCTTGTATATACGCGGTTTCAACCGCTCGGTCTTCCGATATGAACTCTATTGAATTATCTGGGGGCAAAATCCGTTAGCATGAATCATCAATCTTGGTTGACACTACTAAAAAAACATCGGGCGATCGCAGTCATCCGTTCCTCAGAAAAGGAACTTGCTTGGCAGATGGCATCATCGGTAGCAGCCGGAGGAATCCAGTTTATTGAAATTACTTGGAACACCCACAAAGCCGCTGAATTAATTGCCGAACTCCGCTCGGAATTCCCTACTTTTAGTATTGGTACTGGCACTTTATTAAACTTAGAACAGTTGCAACAAGCAATCGACTGCGGTGCTCAGTTTATGTTTACTCCGCATACCGATTTAAGTATGATTAAAACAGCAGTTGATGCCGGAGTGCCGATCGTCCCCGGTGCTTTTTCTCCTACGGAAATTGTGACCGCGTGGCAAGCAGGCGCTACCTGCGTTAAAGTGTTTCCGATATCGGCTTTGGGAGGCGCGGCTTACCTGAAAAGCCTGCAAGGCCCCCTGGGAAACATTCCTTTAATTCCCACTGGCGGGGTGACGCTGGAAAATGCGAAAGTATTTATAGACGCCGGGGCGATCGCGGTTGGTTTAGCCGGAGACTTATTTCCTAAACACTTGGTGGACAATCGCGATTGGCGGGCGCTCGTCCAAATTGCCCGAACTCTCGCCCAAAACTTAACAACTTGTTAAGTCCAGTTTCCCAATCCAACATTTCAAATCTAAAATCTAAAATAGGACAAGCCAATCTAAAATCTAAAACCTACAATCTAAAATAGTACGAGGTGTGAGAAATGAACAGCATTATCAACTCAACTTACTTCCGCCGCGCTGGAACTTTCTGTGCCGGCTGCGCCCTCACTTTTGCTGCATTCTGCGGCGGTTCAATGACCGCATTGGCCAGCGAAGAACACAACATAATTGCCAATAAAATTATGCTGTTGCAGCAATCGAGCGAACGCTGGATTGAAATAGATTTGTCAAGACAAAGGTTAATAGCTTGGGAAGGAAATACACCCGTTTACGCGGTGATTATTTCCAGCGGCAAATCATCGACTCCCACCCGCACCGGAACCTTTGCCGTTGAAACCAAACACCGCGTTACTAGAATGACTGGGCCGGACTACGACGTGCCCGACGTTCCCTATACAATGTATTACGACGGAGGCATGGCAATTCACGGCGCTTACTGGCACAATTTGTTTGGCAATCCCGTTACTCACGGCTGCACAAATGTAGCTGTCAATCACGCTAAATGGCTATTTGAATGGGCCTCAGTGGGAACGCCCGTGGTGGTGCACAAATCTCAGGTTTAAGGCATTGGGAATTGGGCATTGGGCATTGGGCATAGTCAAACACTATTCAATCTGTTAGAACCCCGACTTCTTAAAGAAGTCGGGGTTCTGGGTATTATGTTTTTTTAGGTGTGCTTACTTAACTGCTGCTTTTAACCACAATCCCAATTGTATAAAACCTTACTAAAACCTAATTTTCTGAGTGCTGATTCATCAATAAAAAAGTTACCTATACCACTGTCTCCCCACATGATATCTACTGTCTCATTGGAATCGGTATCCATTTGTAAGAGAAGAATCTCTGGCTTTTGTTTTTGATCGGAGTTACTACTATATTTTCTTACGTCGTCTTGTGTCAAATCCGGATAACCACCTATTTTATGACCAAAGGAATGCGATATTTCTCGGTACTCATCCTCAATTTCATGGTTCATAAACAACTCAGGGATTTCCGAGCCTAAAAGTTCGGTAAAGTGGTAGTCATTGGTACTAATCGGCGCATATTTTTTAGTAAATTGCAAACTGCAACAGCCATGAAGAGGAAAATTTTCTGGTTCCGGCAAAAAATCATAATTGGTAATGATGTTTTCAACTTGGAAGTCTGGATGAGGAAAATAGATTATTTTGAATCTGTCTTCGGCTGCGGGATTATCTAAATCGGCGGAAGTGCCTAAATCTAAACCATATAGGTCATCGTCGGCTATATAAAACTGCAAAATTCCGCAATCGGGAAAACCATCTAAAGGCGGTATTTCATCAAAGTTGAGTTGCGCTAGCAAAAATAAATATTTACCGTCACAAGTTTTGGGATATTCAAAGCCTTTAGGTAAATAAGGTAATCCCCCAAATTTACTCTGCCACCAATTAACGTCATCATTATTCTGGGTTTAGATTTCGATGTAAGGTTTAATGGTAGCTTCGATTCTGTCGCGATACTTTTCTAGTTCTGGAGAGAGTGGACATTCTAGTTTGTAGTTCATCTGCTATTAACAATTTGTTATGAAGGCAATCCGTAGGTTGCGCCGAAGCGCACCTTACCTGTAAAGTCTCTCCTTAACTTAGCTGCACCACTGGTTTATCCTCTAACAAAGTTTCATTGGTCAACAAATCTTCGACGGTAATTCGCAAAAAGCGCTGTTCGTCAACGCGGAACAAAACTTTTATGCGATCGCTCCCCGGATACCCAGGCGGCGTCAATTGAGCGATGCTGCGTGCTCCTTCTTTATCATTTAGGGGCTGTACCGATGTTTGGCCCGCAAGTTGGCGAGTAATTAGCCTGTCGCCGTCAAAATATATCTCCGTGCCGCCAGTTTCCGCTCCCAATTCGCCGATAATTAATTCTATACTTGGCTGATTTTCTAAAGAAGCCCCCAAGACTAATTCTACCGGTTCGCTCATCGGATAAGACTGGCCGGATTTGATTAAACTGTGCCAACTGTGGCAATTGTCGCGGCGGTTCCAGTAGCGAATTCCGTAACTGTGATAGAGAAAATCTTTTATTTCTATGCCTTGACTCAGTTGCAGAGCACCTTGGGCGATCGCCTCAAAGGGTTTGTCGCAGCGAATTTTTGCGGGCTCGAAATATTGCTGCACCCAACGCCCGACAGCGGGAATTTGTACCGTACCGCCAACTAGCAAAACTGCGTCGATATCCCCAATTTCTAAGCCTTGGCGCCGCGCTTGCTGCAATACTTGATTCATGCACTCGTCCAGTTTCTCAAAAAACTGATGTTCAGCGAGGATAGATTCAAAACGAGATCGATCTAATTCTAATTCGTAACTCTCAAAATTTTCGTCATCAAAATAAACCTCAACCGCCTGATTTACTAAAGATAACTGAATCTTTAACCGTTCTGCCAATCTCGTTGTAATCGGAGATTTTGCTAGCCCTTTTGTTTGAACAAAATAGTCAACCAGCCAATTATCAATATCAGAACCGCCTAAATTTTGTCCGGCTTTAGCCAAAACCCGGGCAACTTTTGTTTTTTGCGCTGAAGATTCAGCTAATAGCTTTTCGCCCCACTTAAGAATAAAACCGAGGGGCTTTTTGTCGGAGGAAGCGTCCAAACGCACCAAAGAAAGATCGAGAGTTCCGCCACCGAAATCAATGACTAACAGATTTTCGCGATCGGCTAAACCGTAACCCAAAGCAGCCGCCGTAGGTTCGTCCAACATCCGCACCTGTTCTACTTCCAGAGACTCAGACACTTTGCCCAACCAATGGCGGTAAGCTTCAAAACTATCTACCGGCACAGTAAAAATCAAAGAGTCGATCGGCAACGGCAGTTGGCGAATTGAATTCACAATTTGGCTCAAATACCACTCACCTACTCGTTCAAAAGTAATAAGTTGCCCGTCAAGTTCCGGCACAAAACCCTGAACAGAAGTGCCAATTCCCCGCTTAAAATTGCGGAAAAACCGAGAATCTCCACTCAAATCCATGCCTCTGTCGCGGACTTGCTGACCGAGTAAGACTTTACTTTGAGCAGCGTCCTCAACGTAGAGTAAACTGGGAATTAGGGGTGGATTTTGAGCCGAGATTGCCGACAATCCCGGTAATTTTAAAGTTTCGGGCTGCTGGAGGACTTGATTCCAGCGAGCGACGACGGTGTTGCTAGTTCCAAAATCAATTGCGATCGTCATTCAGCCAAAATACACAACTACTAGGGATTTAATCATATTATGGTATTTGGAGTCCCCAATGCCAACAGATTATCAAATTCTGTTGGAATAAAAACTTTGTTGCCACAAAAACTCCTTTAGGGCGGAGTCTTCAATTTTGTGCAACTGCATATTTTTCGACGCCACAAATAAGCACCACTTTTATAAGCGACACAAAACTCATACCATTTTAGATTTTAAAATGGGGAATGAATTACTGCATAAAGGTTGGGATTACTGGTCTACAGTTACATTGTTTTTTGAAAGTGGTATCGCCTGTCCGCAGTGGCCCCGCTTTTACCTTTGATATCAATCCAATTTAAAAAATAAGCGTAAAAAATGTTAGATATGGGCGATCGCAAATCAGCACTATTGGCTCTAACACTGCTTGTCCCTGCGGCTAGTATTGGTATCCTAGCAGCCTTGTATATTGCCCCGGGACCTTGGGGACAAACACTCTCAGTCTTTTGCCAACTTTGGTTGCTGGTTTTTCCGATCGCGTGGTCTGTTTTTGTCGATCGCGAAAAGCTGCTTTTATCCCTGCCCAAGCGCCAAGAATTGCTGGCTGGAGCTATTTGGGGAATATTCATGTTTGCGGTAATTCTGGGTATCTATAGCCTTTTTGGTCAGCACTGGATCGATCCTGTAGTTGCCAAAGAAAAATCGCACCAATTAGGTATTAGCAGCCCTACTATTTACTTGATTGTAGAAGCATATTTTGTGGTAGTTAACTCACTGATTGAAGAATTTACTTGGCGGTGGTTTGTCTGCAACAAGTGCCAGATTCTCATACCGGGAACAAAAGCAATATTTCTGAGTTCGCTATTTTTCACGATCCACCACATTTTTGTAATAGCAGCTTACAGCGACTGGCAGGCTGTGATTTTAGGTTCCTTAGCTGTCTTCACTGCCGGGATAATTTGGTCTAAGTCTTATCTAACTTATCGTTCACTTTGGCCTAGTTATATCAGCCACGCGATCGCTGATTTTGCCCTGGCAAGTATTGGTTGGCAAATCCTCTTTAACTAGCTACTTTTTCAGCTACTATTCCTGGCAATTATACAGTAAAAATTGACCTTTTTCCCAACTCCCTCTCCAGATTAATCTGTCCCCCCATCATCCGGGCGGCGTGCTACTGCCGCAGGCGATAATGCACCCTGATAAATTGTAAGCTTTTGCAAGGTATATGTGGCTGTAGCTGCGGTTAATGCCAACTAGCAGCGACAAGTGTTTGCTGGCATTCATGCTGATTTTACTGGGCTCTTGACTGATGCTGTGCAATAATCGGACGTTCATATCTTCCCACCGGCAGATGCTTTTCGTTAAGGCATCTGATTTTAATTCTAGGTTTGGTTTTGCTGGCGATCGCATAATTTTAGCTGCATGAAAACTGGCCAACATATCGCTGCAAGCATCGGCGGCCGGGCCCCCAAGAGCAAACCGATGGTCATCCAGAATTGCAAAGTCAGGAAAAATGATGATTTCATAACATGAAATTTTTTGTACGCGAAATCGTTTGATACATACCACGAAGCCGCTGCTACTGCTTAGGAGTTAAGGTGTACACAATATAGGCCGATTAACCTTGAGTGTTCTTTTGATCTTGATAGGGTCATGTGATAATTTGCTACTGATTTTTTTTACGGTAATTACTTATACACGACTTGGGCAGGGATGCTACATATACTCGGCTCCGCAGTGGCAGTCTCTTTTGGGAACTTTTTCATGCGATCGCCTTTTATTAACACATTTAAAACTCAGGCACCTAATTAAATTTATATCTGTGAAACTCTATGTTCTGTAGCACGATTGGGAAACCTATTTTTTCAAACAGTGGACGCCTCAACCATCTTTTTTCAGGAACATACGACAACTGAGGGCGAGGGATATCTCTTGAAAAACAGGGTTTCTCCCCTCATTCGCACGTCCACAACGGTCATTCGCGCGATCGCGCCCCTGCAGGTATCTGAGAAAACCACCATCTCTGAATTTTGAAAAAATAGGAGCTTGTATCAAGCAATACCGACAGCACAGTTATCAAAAAATCACAGCTACTGATTGGTATTTATATCTGTTAGTTCCATGGGGCAATTAACATTCTCAAGGTAAGAATTCCCCTTTGGAATCTGTATAAAATTTTGCCAAAGGCGATTTCAATCTACTGAATATTGTTGCTAATGCTACCTTTATCTCCCACCTTAAAAGTTGGCTAATATTCGGTTTCCCGTACATCCCTGTCTGTTGGATAGCAAATGATGTTATCTTGAACAGAGGGTGTTGTCGAGCTTGGTGTTTGTCGCGAACAAAGCTCATACTTGATGAGGTATCTATCTTTAGGAGGAACTTTCCATGACCTGAAAATTATCCCTCTGGGAACTGTTTTGCGACCACATCAATCCTTATTATCAATGCAATGACAGTGAACTTTTGGCAGATACATATTGGGGTGTTGCAAACAGTTGATCGGTTGCATTCTATGTACACACCAGGAAAGCGGTAATTAATATTCACCCGCCCCTCTTTCCTTTTGGGCTCTAATATCAGCGCTGGTAGCAGCGCCGAAAGCGAGTTAAAGTCGTCAGCGGGACTTAAAAATGAAAATCACCTTTGTGCTTCCTACTGTGTCTCTGGCTGGTGGAATACGAGTAGTATCTATTTTCGCAGAACGTTTGAGAAAGCGAGGACACTCCGTGTTCGTCATCTCTTTACCCCACCCGCAACCGAGTATGCGCCAGCAAGTCAAGTCGCTGCTGCGAGGGCGCGGTTGGATTTCCACACCTGAAAACGAACCCTCATTTTTCGATAACTTAGGTGTAGAACACAAAATTACCGATCGCTACCGCCCGGTAGAAAACAAAGATGTACCTGACGCTGACGTAGTAGTTGCCACCTGGTGGGAAACCGCCGAGTGGGTAGCCAAACTCTCTCCTAGAAAAGGAGCAAAAGCTTATTTTATCCAGCACCACGAAATTTTTGACTATCTACCTCAAGGTAGAGTAGAAGCAACTTGGATGCTGCCGATGCACAAAATTACGATCTCTAAGTGGTTAGTTGATCTAGCTCGGAGTAAATATGGCGATCGCGAAGTTTCCTTAGCTCCTCCTACCGTGGACACCAAGCAATTTTACGCCTGTCCTCGCAACAAACAATCGGTTCCTACAGTTGGCCTAATGTACTCTACAATCTACTGGAAAGGAACCGACATCGCCCTCAAAGCTTTTTCCCTAGCTGCAGAAAAGATCCCCAACCTGCGTCTGGTTGCCTTCGGTACAGGGGCCCCATCCTCGGAATTGCCCTTACCCGCCAATGCCGAGTATGTAATTCAACCCGACCAAGACAAAATCAAAGACTATTACAGCAAATGCGATGCTTGGCTGCTGGCGAGCCGCTCAGAAGGCTTCGGCTTGCCCATTATCGAAGCGATGGCGTGCCGCACTCCCGTCATCAGTACCCCAGCAGGCGCTGCTCCAGAAATTTTGAGCGGCGGTACTGGCATACTTGTAAGACCAGAAGATCCCGAAGAAATGGCAAAAGCCATAGAGCGTATCTGTCAGATGCCAAATTCCAAGTGGCAAGCCATGTCGGAAGCCGCCTATGCCAAGGTGAACAATTATACTTGGGAAGATGCCACGGATCATTTTGAAGCGGCATTGAAAGTTGCTGTAGACAAATCTAAAGACCGCGACGTTAACGTAGATTCCTTTTCTCCCTACGAAAAATTGGCGGTTGGATGCTAAGTGCCGCGCCGCCATTTGAAATTCGGCGCTACGGGCGTTTTCGGCGCCGGATTCTGGGGAGAAACTCAATATAGTTTGGTGGGGTGGTTCTGCCACAAATAAAATCGCCCCTGTCCTATTTTCTACCCAGCAGTCTAGAGACGAATTCTAACCGCAGCGACGAGGGAATACTGGTTATAAATTGATCTGCCAAACTCTGAACCAGAGAGCAACGGAGGTTTTAAGGCTGCCTCCGTTACAGGTTAAACTTGTGTAGTCGTCAAACATCTGCCGATTTGTAATTGGGGAAAGTCCCTGACGACAAAGTAAGATCGGCTCGACTATCGAGTTACGATCGCCTCCAGCAGAGATCCCCACCGCGCACCCAACCCAAACAGAGGCTGGTAAGTGCCAACTTGCAGTTATGGAAAGGAGGAGTTTTAACCAGTATCAATCTTCCGTATCTATATGAAAATTACTTTTGTCCTGCCTACCCTGAGTCTTACAGGGGGTATGAGGGTGTTATCTATCTACACAGAACTTCTCCAAAAGCGAGGACACAAAATATTTATCGTCTCTATGCCCCCGCTGCAACCGACTTTTCTCCAACAATTGCGATCGCTGCTGAGGGGTTGGGGTTGCGAGTCCGCTCCCAAGACACAAAAGTCTCACTTTGATAAAGTGGATCTCAAAAGTCGAGTTATCGAAACCAACCGTCCAATTACTGACCTTGATGTACCTAATGCCCATATTGTCATGGCTACTTGGTGGGAAAATGCCGAGTGGGTGGCAAAACTCTCTCCCAGCCAAGGAACGAAAGTATATTTTCTCCAAGATTATGAGGCTTTTGACTACGTACCAAAAGGTCGAGTAGAGGCAACTTGGCGGCTGCCGAGGCACAAAATCGCTGTGGCCCAGTGGCTGGCCGACATCGCTCGGAATGAATACGGCGATTTGTCTGTATCTCTTGTCCCTCCTACGGTGGACACCAAACAGTTTTACGACCCCCAGTCCCGAGCAAAGCAGCCGCGAGGCAAGCAATTAGTTCCCACAGTCGGGATGTACTATACTACAACTCCCTGGAAAGGCTGCGATAGTGCCCTGAAAGCTTTCTCTATAGCTGCTAAAAAATTTCCCAATCTTCCTTTAGTTGCCTTTGGTTCCGGCCATACTCCTCCTCCCAATTTGCGGCCTGATGGCACGGAGTATAATAAAGCACCTACTCAAGACCAACTAAAAGAATTTTACAGCAAATGCGATGCTTGGCCGTTTTCCAGCAGATCCGAAGGCTTCGGCTTGCCAATTTTAGAAGCTATGGCTTGTGGCACTCCAGTCATCGCCACTCCTGCTGGTGCGGCTGCGGAACTACTTGCTGGCGGGGGTGGCATACTTGTCAAGCCAGAAGACCCAGAGGATATGGCAAAAGCGATCGAGCAGATTTGTCACTTGCCTGATGCTGAATGGCGCGCAATTTCCGAGAATGCTTGGGAAAAGGTGATGAATGATACTGGGGAGGATGCAACTAATCTCTTCGAGGCGGCACTATACACCGCTTTGGAACGTCAGGCACAATTAACGAACAAGACGTAAAATTGAGGTTGATTTAAAAGATTGGGGTTGGGCGATCGTTTAAGCGAGAATTTTTCTTGGGCAATTGAGTTGTCTTTCTATAATTTTACTGCCAAAAAAGACCTATGGCTGCATTAATCCCACTTGCTATGTTCGGCTTTATTCCAGTCGTTTTTTACCTGTTTGTGAGGTTTCCGGCTCAGCGGGCGGTAATTATAAGTTTTGTTGCAGCCTGGCTGTTTTTGCCGCAAGCTTCTTATCCTATCCCCCTACTGCCACCGTATACAAAAATTTCCGCAGCTTGCTACGGCATTTTGCTGGGGACTCTTATCTACGATCCTGCGCGCCTCACATCTTTTAAGCCCGGTTGGCTGGACGTGCCAATGGTAATTTTGTGTTTGTGTCCAATTATTTCACAAGTTAGTAATGGCGGCAGCCCGCTTTCTCCGACTATCAAGCAAATCGTTACTTGGGGTCTGCCTTATTTTTTAGGACGCTTGTATGTGGGTAATTTAGATGGGCTGCGACAATTGGCGATCGGGATTTTTGCCGGTGGGTTGGCCTACATTCCTTTTACTTTAATTGAAGGGGTTAGGGGCCCAATTCTGCACCAAATGATTTACGGGGTCAATGCCTTTGAGGACTGGGGTCAAGCAAGGCGTATGGGGGGGTGGAGACCGGTAGTATTTATGCAGCACGGTTTGATGGTGGGCCTGTGGATGATGACAGCCGCCTTAATTGCTCTTTGGCTGTGGCAAACTGGGACGCTCAAAAAGTTTATGGGCCGTAACATCAAGACTTTAGCAATTATATTAACTATCGCTTTTTTCCTGTGCCGTTCTACTGGCGCCTACAGTTTATTTGCAATGGCGTTGCTCGTATTATTCTCTGCCAAGTGGTTTCGCACCTCTTTGCCCTTGCTCTTGATAATTGGATATATAGTGTTTTATCTGTACGTAGCTGCATCGGGTCAATTTTCGAGCAAAGACGTGATTAATTTCATCACTCCAGTATTTGGCGAAGAACGAGCCGCCTCTTTGAAGTTTAGATTTGATAATGAAGAGATATTGGGGGAAAAGGCGCGGCAAAGATTTATGTTTGGCTGGGGAGATTCCGGCGGAAACCGCGTGTACGACGAGTACGGTAATGATATCTCGGTCACCGACAGCTTATGGATTATTGCATTTGGCGTCAACGGTGCACTCGGTTTAGTTAGTTTATTTTCTTCATTATTACTTCCTGTTATTGTCTTTTGCGTGTTTAAATATCCCGCCAGAACCTGGTCTAATCCCAAGGTAGCACCCGCTGCTGCCCTGGGAGTAGCCTTAACTATGTACGTGTTTGACTGCGTTTTGAACGCTATGACTAACCCGATTTTTGCGATGATTGCTGGAGGAATAGCGGGTCTGGTCTTAAAAGCTCCAGAAAGTCTTAAGGCCAAGAAAACCGGTTCGCCACCAAGAAGACAGGCGCTGGTTCACCAAAAATCAGGATGATTTTCATGAAGGCGATCGCTCCTTCACTTCAAGCTTGACACTATCTTGCCTTCCCTGGAGACAAACACTAAAAAATCTACCACTTTTGGATGAAATGCAGTTCTGAAGCTGCCAGATATTTGTCACTCGGTTAAAATTTTAACCTCATAAACTCTTTTTTACATTCATATCAAATCCGGTTGCATTGGAATGATTAAACCGATCTTGACGCAGAGAATACAGAGGAAGAGAACAGAAAGATGAATAATTGCGATCCAACCGAATTTGATATCATTGGCAATGCTTCAACAAGTATTAGCACTGGATGGCTTTTTTCTTGAAACTGTGTTGCGAGTTATAAACTTAAAAGTGGGCTTTATACACTTTTTCTAAAACGAGATGATTCTTTACATAATCTTTAAAAATCCTCACTAGACACGCAGGGTTTAGGAGGATATACTGAGAAAAGTATGTTCACCGAAGCACCTAGGTAGTTAAAACACGAAACTGAATGGTGGGTTATAATAGTAGTTTGAGTTGTAGTTTAATATAAAGTGGGAAGGGAATCATAAATGAAAACCGTTAATTTATTGAATGTCTCGATAGATAACTTGTCAATCACAGAGTTGTTTGAAAAACTCGACTGCGAAGGTGGTGTCGTATTTACACCCAATGTAGATCACTTGATTAAGTTGCAGTATGACCGCGACTTCTATGAAGCTTACAATACATCTACTTATAGAGTCTGCGACAGTCAAATATTGATGTATGCCTCCAAGTTTTTGGGTACTCCTCTCAAAGAAAAAATTTCTGGTTCTGATTTGTTCCCTGCATTTTATATGTATCACAAAGATAACGAGAAGATTAAAATATTTTTGCTAGGAGCTGCTGAAGGTATTGCTAGGCAAGCCCAGGAAAAAATTAACCAAAAAATTGGTAGAGAAATAGTGGTTGAAGCACTTTCTCCTTCTTTTGGCTTTGAAAAAAATGAGGAAGAATGTGAAACAATAATTGACGCGATCAATAAATCAGGAGCGACAGTTCTGGCTATAGGAGTGGGAGCACCCAAGCAAGAGAAGTGGCTGGTTAAATACAGGAGCAAATTAACACACGTCAAAATTTTCTTAGCCGTAGGTGCAACCATTGATTTTGAAGCTGGTTGCAAAGCCAGAGCTCCCAAATGGATGAGCGAAGTCGGCATAGAATGGGCGTACCGACTGTTAAGTGAACCGAGAAGGTTGTGGAAAAGATATTTGATTGAAGGTTTGCCTTTTTTCCGATTAATCTTAGAACAAAAATTAGGGTTTTATAAAATGCCTTTCATGGACAGCAAAACCACCAATCTAAAATGGGAAGGTGGCTCCTAAAAATGGCAGCGACAAATCTCTAGCGTAAATTAAGCTGAGTATCAGAGAAAGTGCGTTTGACTTCCAGGCAAGACGGATGCCATTTGTGGATAGTCCGATCGCAGTTTCTCTCAAAATAATTCATTTTTGCTTTCAAGTCCAGGTAAAATCGGAAAGAAACCTTTTGTGGAAAATCCTAATTAGGGATGCAACCGATGAATCTGCCTTCTTTCTTGTGGTTGTGGAAAATAGCGGCTTGGTCAATGGGTGTTGCCCTGTTGGCTTACCTGTTGCTGGCCGTTACTGGAACGTGGATGTTTGCCGCTAGGAGTACCAAACAACCCCGCCCAAAATGGCTGCGTCCCTTTCATTTAGCCACTGGTGCGGGGATGGCGACTTTGGTAATTTTACTGCTGGGAATTGGTGTAGTCGGTACGCTAGGATACTACGGCAATTTGGGTCACTCGGCTCATTTACCGGCGGGGTTAGCTGTTGTGGCTTTGGTGTTGGTTTCTGTGGGAAGCGGGCTGCAAATTGGTCCTAAACATCCTTGGGCGCGTCCCCTCCATATCGGCACTAATTTGGCCTTGTGTGGGGGATTTGTGACAGTGTTGCTCACAGGATGGACGATCGTACAAAAGTATTTGCCGAAAGTTTGAAAGCTGTCTATTTGACCTCAAACTCTACCAAATATGCAAGGGAAAACATATATGTAAGGTGCGCTGCAGCGCACCCTAAGTTTATTTTTTTTGTGTGATTCCGCTTTTGGTGATGAATTCTAAAATATGCTGCGCGGTAATTTGTGGCTTTTCTAAGTGGGGAACGTGCCCGCAGTCGGGTATCCAGATTAGTTGAGAATTTGCGATCGCCCTTGCAAACTTTTCCGCATCCGCCGTCCCCAAAATCTGGTCTTGTTTTCCCCACAAAATCAGAGTCTGCTGCTGAATTTGCGATAATTTTTCCCCAAAACCTCCGTAACCGCCGCTTTTGGTAAACGCAATTAAAGCTTGATTCCAGTTGGGCATTTCCAAGTGCAAAGCAGCACAAGTTTGAGCGTCTTGAGAAGCCAATTTTTTATCGAAATAAGCATTGACGCTAATTCGCTGGCGAATTTTGGGATTGCGTAAAAATGAAGTTGCCAGATACCCTAAAGGAGGAATTAAAAACTTTCCCTTATTAGAAGTGATGGCAAAACCTGCACTATCTATTAACACTAATTGTTTCACAGCTTCGGGATAATTGAGAGTGAAATCAATGGCTGCTGCACCTCCCATGGAAGCACCGACTAAGATTACAGGCTGCGAAATTAGCGTTTTCCAAAAATAGTAAAGATGACTTTCAATTGCCCTCGCGCTGAATGCCAAACCAGCCGCTCTTTCTGTAAAGCCAAAACCTAACAAATCAACCGCCCAAGTTTCATTTTCAGCAGCTAGCAGCGGCAACAGGCGCCGGAATTCAAACAAGGAACTGTCGAAGCCGTGAATTAGCAAAATCGGTGTGTTGCCCCTGCCTTGGCGCACGTAGGTTGTGGCAATTGGCTCAGAAGATAGGGGAGTTGTAATTGCCTCTCGCTGAATCCTTTGGGCTAAGGCAATTGAGGTAGATTCTGTGAGTTGTGCGATCGATTTTGGCAGAAAACTTGCTGGCATAATTCTTGATAAATTGTGAATCGGTAGGGGCGATGCCACTCTGTCCGCCCTAACATTTAAGTATATATGTTTGCTCGATCGCTATTTTAGGAGTTCGGGCGAGTCCTTAAAATTCGATCGATACTCAGTATCCCTCTGCCCAGGCTAAGGCTGAGTTTGTTAACAAGATGTTAAAATATTTTATAATCGTTGTTAATAATTGCTGTTTAATCTACCCTTACCTTCCTCTGCGTTAAGACCGTCTCTGCAGTTTATTCACAAAAACTAATTGACAAATCTAATAAAATTAGCCTACCATTTACTCAAACATCTGAATATATTTTAAATATTTTTTACAATTATTCTAAAATATCAAAAACAGACTGAGGATAACTCAAACTCCATACCTCAAAATCCTAGCAAATAAAATTGGCAGCATGGACTGGGACAACTGCGCCAAAAAAGTCGAAGCCTGTATGCAAAAGTTGCCATGAATTACGGAAATTAATCTACTATTTGCCACATTAAGTTTCGATAAATTGAACAACGAATAGCAAGCTTCACCTAAAACTTAAAATTTAAAATTGGTTGGTGGCTGTGTACATATAGCCAAAAGTTGAGTATTTTTTCGCCCACTTGTTCAGGATAGAAGTGGTGAAAGAAATGTCTACCGTCTTGACATTCCCAAAGCATATCGCCTTTTTTAAGAAATTTCGACCAGCGACGCATGACAACAGGAGATACCAGAAAATCAGTTTTGCTACTGCATATTAACAAAGGTACTTCTACACCTTCATCGTGGGAATTACTAATCCTAAATAAGGAGTGAGGACAAGGAGAACAGGCTAAGTCATTCTCAAAATATGAGATGAATTTTTGATGGATAATTTGATTTTGGCATCCCAGTAGATCGCCTACTATTTGATTCAAAACTTGTTTGCGACTCCGGGGAAAAGCTGAAAGATACGTATAGTAATGTGCTTGCCAATTAATAGCAGATGGCAAACCCACAAATAAAAGTCCCAAAGAACGTACTTTGTGAGGATAGCGGCGCGCATACATTAAACCAACTAATCCGCTAGTACTGTGGCCCATGAGATGAATTGGGCGATCGCGCAATGTTAAAAAATCGTGCAAAAGTTCAACAGCCATATCTAAAGAGCAAGCTTCGTCTTCAGTTTGTTGGTATTCCCATATCTGCACGGGTACAGAATCATTTAAGTAGGAAAGCAGCGATCGATCGAAGAATTGCAAACTCGGACTTACACTTAACCAAAGCACGTCTTCTGAACTAAACTTCATTTATTTTAAGTTGGATATCGAGTTATTCACAATTATAATTTATAGCCTTTCTCAGAAAGATGAGGTACTATAGGGCATAGGACATAGGGCATTCCTCACTTTTTTGAGAACCGCTGTATTTGCTAGATTTTCGGGGCGGGTTGAGTGCGTAATTTTTATTTTCGCACATCATCTAATTGCCAAACCCGCCCTACCGTGAAGTCTACAAGCTAAATTCTCTCTTGAGTTGAGATACCCAAGATTTGATGCGCGATTCCGTCAGATCGGATTGGTTGTCTTCATCAATAGCAAGACCCAAAAACTTGCCATCAACTACAGCTTTAGACTCATTAAAATCATAGCCATCTATCGGCCAATAGCCAACTGTTTCACCGCCCTGTTCAGAAATCTTTTCAGCCAAAATCCCCATTGCATCCATAAAATTATCCGGGTAGCCTTCTTGGTCGCCAGTTCCCACATAAGCTACTTTTTTGCCACTAAAATCAATATCATCAAGTTCAGGCAAAAAACCTTCCCAGTCGCTTTGCAGTTCGCCGATATTCCAAGTCGGACAAGCGATAATCAGACATTCGTATTCCGCAAAATCATCATTTTCAACGCTGCCGATATCGTGCAAGGTCACGATATCGCCACCAAATTCATCTCGAATCATTTCAGCTACAGACTCAGTTTTCCCAGTTGTAGTTCCGTAGAAAAGACCAATTGATTTCGACATTGTTACTCCGAAGGTGAAATTTGATAGTGCTTGAGAATTATTTTTTTTGAGTCAGGATTTGGCATTTCCTGCCTGCAATTGAGACAAAAACAGTAGACACGGTTGTGGCGAACCTGAGAAATTAGGGAGTCAAGGCAGCAAGGACACTGTTTTTTCATCTACTTAAAGTTGAAAATTCATTAACCAAGCTGACTCACTCAGATCGGGGTCTGGTTCGCAGTCAATTAGTAACAAATTCAGCGTCGTTTGTACTTTGAGACTGCGCGGGATGCCGGCGGGTACAAACACAAATACTCCCGGTGTTAAAGTGACTGTTTGATCGCACACCGTGAGAGTTCCCACTCCTTCTAAGACGGCGATGGTTACATCTTTAAACTTATCGAGGTCAGGTATTTCGGAATTTTTACCCAAACTCATCAGTTTTTGGCTGTCGGCTGGTTGTCCGTCGCTGATTGGCGAGGCTGACGCGGAAACTATTGCTGCTGTCACGGTGATTGACCTCCAGGTACTGTTAACTTCCGGCAGTTATTGCAATTAATATTCAATAAGCTACCATGCAATCTAGATAAATTGTCAACAGTTAAACATTAAGTTTTGTTGCAGCCGGCCGTGTATCTGGGTTAAAAAGCAGCACTTGCACCTGTAAATTGAGACAGGGCGGTCATTTGGGTCAAACAAACTGCGATTGGCGATTCGGTTCACGCCAAAATACTTGCTAATTATTATCATTTAATTTTAAAACACTCATCATTCATCATAGGACTTACGCAGAAACCGGGTTTGATGGACCAAAATATTGCATCCGGGCCTTTCACACTGATGAAAAACCCGGTTTCTTTAGTATTTATCCGTAAGTTCTACATCAGTCAACAGTTAACAGCCCACCGCCAACAGTCAACAGCCAACAGTCAACAGTCAACACACTACTTCTTCGCCCCAACGCCAACATACATAATCGACTTATCCTCATTAATTTTGATTTTAAACAACCCAGACTTTTTGTAATCCATATAGTTAGCTAGATTAGATGTTAGAGTTTGAGATACTTGTTTGAAAATACCCGCCGAAGGAAACACCTGCTTTCCGCGTGTAAAATCTTCCCAAAACCCGTGCATTGTGGCTAACATAGCGCCAATTTCGCCAAACATATCAAAACCTTTAATTTGAATATTGCCAAAACCAATATCCTGCATTACCACAGATAGTTCCTCCGGGGTAATAAATTTTTCCCAATCGTGAACGCCCCGCCTAATTTCCTGCAAAATATTTTCCATCAGTCCAATCATCACAATTTGCGAGGAAAAAGTTCGGTTGATTGTATCAAAAAAGAACAGTCCCCCAGGCTTCAGAATCCTGTGGACCTCAGACACAACTTTTTTGTAATCGGCCACGTGTTCCAAAACATCCACGCAGATTACAACATCAAAGGTATTGTCGTCGTAGGGCATATTTTCGGCAAAGCCTTGCCTGTAGTCAATCTCAAAACCGCTGGTAACTGCGTGATTTTGAGCGGCTACAATACATTTGTCCGATCGATCTATTCCAGAAACAATAGCGCCTCTCTCGGCCATAAACTCGCAAGAAAAGCCGCCGCCGCACCCGACATCTAAGGTTTTCAGCCCTTGCCAGTTAGTCGCGTGTCTGTCGAAGAACTCAAATCTGGGTTTGTTTAGGTGGTATAAAGCATAAATTTTAGCATTTTCGTCCCACCAATTATCGGCATTTTCCTCATAAAATTCTAAATCATTTTTTACTTCTGTTTTCTGCACGATTTTCTCAGTCCTGATTAGTGGAAAAGATATATGGCGATTGCACATTTGCGGGATTTTATAGGACGCCTATACACCTAATTTTTGTAAAAAAACCGAGGTTTCGTGACCAATTCGCAGGCAGACACCAGGTTCCTGAATCCGCGCGCGTAAGTTCTATTTTATCGTTAGTTGTGAATCGCCACAGTTTTTTATTATAATAGCTCTGGCATAAATTTCAACCAGATGGATCGCGTTTCTATTATCATCCCAGCCCTCAACGAAGCGACTTGTCTGCAACGCACCCTCCGCCAACTCAGCATCCTTAATCCTCCCGCTTGGGAAGTGTTGGTGGTAGACGGCGGCAGTCAAGACGAAACAGTGGCGATCGCACTTTCCGCCGCCACCCGCGTTATTTCTAGCAGTATAGCCGGACGATCCCTGCAAATGAATTTAGGTGCTCAAGTCGCCACCGGTGAAATTCTGTGCTTTCTCCACGCCGATACTTTAGTTCCCGACGACATTGTAGCAGTCATCCAGAAAACTTTGTCCGATGCGGAAATTTCCGGCGGCGGGTTTATCTCCCTGATGGCTGGTTCGCAGCAAACAAGATGGGGTTTTTCCCTCCACAATTACCTGAAAACTTATTACGCGCCACTGTTATTTCGACCTCATTTATTTTTCCAAGGATTGCGCCTGCTGTTTGGCGATCAAGTTATTTTTTGTCGCCGTAGCGATTTTTGGGAATGCGAGGGTTTCGATGCTGGGCTGCCAATTATGGAGGAAGCGGATTTGTGTTTGAAGTTAGTGCGACGGGGGAGACTTAAGTTAGTCAATCGGGTAGTGGAAAGTAGCGATCGGCGAGTTGCGAATTGGGGCGAATTAAAAGCTATTGCGATATATCTTTCGATTGGTTTTTTGTGGGGTTTTGGCGTTTCCCCAACGTATCTCAAGCAGTTTTATGAAGACATCCGCTGAAACACAAAATTTGATTAAATTCCCAAAATGTACTGCTTGTAATTTTTGGGCAAAACTTTTTCCAACAGGTAAATAATCGCCCAACAACCTAACAAAGTCCCCGTAAATAAAAAGCCGAGCTTCAGCAGGGGATTTACCGGGTCAATAAACTTATAAAACACTAACAACACATATTTCACTACTGTCGAATCCAGGAGATATATAGGGAATGAATAAGCAGCCAATATTTGGACTAACCCCGATGCTCTACTGGGAAGTGCGATACTCTTAGAAAATGCGAGGATCGATAATACGAACAAAATTGCGTATCCTTGAGCAGATAGTTTAAAAAACGATCCGAGAAACCATGCCTCCGAATTAACTCCACTTATCAGGTAATATTCCCAAATGCTAGCTAGATAAAATGCGAAAAAAAATCTACCTCAATTAGGTAGACTTTTAGAAATTTTCAACCAATGAGTTCAGTGTTGGCTAACCGTTGTTGTGATGGATGTGCGACGCAGAAACACTATCCAACTGATCGCGCCCGTTGCGGATCACGCGCAGCATATCGCTCAACTTGTGCTCGATATTATCGAGCACTTGGTCGGCATAATCATCGGCTCCGTTTTGAATTTCCTCGCATTCAGCCATAGCCCTGACTCTCATCTCCTCCAATTCCTCTTGAGCCTGGTAGCGAATTTGTTCGACTTCCGCCAGCGTGGCCTGCTGAATTGCCTCACAGTCGAGCAAAACTTGCTGGCGCAACTGATCTGCCTCTATCTTCGCCTGCTGGAGCAGGCCCATATCGTTTAAAATTTCTGCTGCTCTCTGTTCTGCTGCTTCTATCACTTCCTGAGCGTAAAGTTCCGCCTCTTGAAGCAAGTCGTCTTTGTGCCGGATGATCGTCTCGGCTTCCTGAAAGGCGATCGGCAAATTTAGCCTCACCAAGTCTAACTGATCGAGCAACTGTTCTTCATCCACCAGAGTGCGTCTGGTCATAGGAATTCGCGGGCTGTCGAGAACAATTTCCTCAAGCCTGTTCAATTCCCGCTGGATGTCTACTCCTGCGGTTCGGGTGGGATCTCCGAAGGCGGCTGTGTTCTGAGGTGATTCGTTCTCAGTGCTGATGCCGGTACTATCGGGTTCGATGCGAGTTGGTTCCTGCTGGCGTAACATTTGTAAATATCTAGGGCGACGTGTTTCGGAACAAGATGATCTACGGAGCCACCAAACTTGGCTATTTCTTTAACTACACTACTACTTAAAAAGCTGTACTCGTTAGAAGTTGCCAAAAAAACTGTTTCAATTTCACCCAGAAGGGTTTTATTGGTGTGGGCCATCTGGAGTTCCATTTCAAAATCTGTTAATACCCGGAGCCCCCGCAGCAGCACTTTGGCTTGTCGAATCTTAGCATAGTTTACTGTCAAACCCTCAAAACTGTCTACTTCTACATTTGGCAAGTGTTGGGTAGAGCGCAGGATCTGCTCGATCCGTTCCTCTACGGTGAAGAGAGGGGTTTTGCTGGGGTTTCTGACTACGGTAACAATTACCCGGTCAAACAGTTTAGATCCCCGCTCGATAATGTCTGCGTGACCGAAGGTAATGGGGTCAAAGCTGCCTGGATAGATTGCAATCACGAGTTTGGCTCAACGGAGTGAGGGGGAGTGGAGGAGTGGAGGAGTGGGAGAATGGGAGAGTGGGAGAGTGGGAGAGTGGCAAAGCCGGAGATGTGGACAATCTTCCTTCTTCCTTCTTCCTTCTACTTTTTCATGGAATGAGCTTTGTAGAAAGTTTCGAGGCTTTGCTTGTCGCCCACAAACCGCCAGTGCCAAGGCTCGTAACTAACGCCTTGGCGATTGTTTTTGGGGAAGGACATTTCAAAGCTGAAGGCGACGGCGTTGGCTTCTAACCACTTGAATGCTTCGGTATTTTCAAAACTGGGGCTGAGGTTGTGTTCCGGGGCGCTGCCGTCGCCGATGTCGATCGCGTAACCGGTGTGGTGTTCGCTGTAACCTGGAGGGGCGCTGACTTCGGCTCGCTTGCTGGCGTTTTGCCTGCGTTCGGCTTTCACGTCAAAAAATACGTGCTGTTGGTCTTGCAGGGAGCGAAAGCCGGATATGGGAGCGAAGTAGATGCCTGATGCGGCGGCGGCGTTGGCCATTTCTTGATATTTTGCTGCTGCTGAGGTGCGGAGTTTGACGCTACCGTCGGAGGTGACGCCTACCAAGTCTTTGGCTGGTGCTTCTGGGTACGGCAAGTGTCCCAGGAGGTTGTCTGGGGTTGTGGGGACTTTAGGGGTGCTAGCTGGACTCGCGACAGACGGAGACGCGGAACTTGTCGGCGCTGAGTTTTGTTGAGTTGGCTCTGCCTGACTGGTGGCTGGGAACAAGTTAAAGTTGAGGTGCAGCCAGATGCTGACCCCACAGGCTAGTGCGGCCAACCCTAGCAGTTTCCAAATCAGCCCTTTTTTCTTGGACTG
Organism: Microcoleus sp. Pol7_B2; assembly: GCF_036701035.1. NCBI lineage: Bacteria > Bacillati > Cyanobacteriota > Cyanophyceae > Oscillatoriales > Microcoleaceae > Microcoleus > Microcoleus sp. Pol7_B2. Next base: position 99,857 of record NZ_JAUBQB010000006.1, read on the forward strand.
ACTCTGCCCTGCTTCTGGGTATGGGTGGTCTCGTACTGCTTCTGGAATTTCGTCGGCGACAAGCTCCGAGGCTTGCGGGGGTTTTCTTGACAGACTAGCGTTATCCAAGCCAGCTCCACTCCTGCACTTCAATAAGGCTCAACGTTAAAAATTGTAGACCGATATGGGCGATCCAACAGCTACAATTGCCGCTGAGAATATATCATCTCTTTCACACTTCGCCCCGTCCCATCCGCCAACTCTCGCATCTGTTGCTTGGGCCCACAGTCGATCGTCCCTGCGAGGCCGAACTGGTTGGCGCTGGTAGCGCTGGTTTATTTTAAGTGTAATTTGTTACTGTTCCACAAAATCCAAAAATTCTTCGATCGACACATCAAACGTCCGGGCCAATTTTAGGAGAACACCGATGTCAGCCATTGCCATACCGGGCGATCGGGCATAACTTTTAACAGTATTGTAGGATACCCCGGAGCGATCGGCTACTTCCTTTAGCGCTCAGGGTTCGAGCGCCGTTAAGGTCTAATTAGTAGCTTAAGGCTCGATCGCCCAAAATCAAACATTACCAACTTCCGCCAACTCAGTAGCACTAACAGAATGTTCCTCTTCCCCTTTCTCCCCTTCATCAATCACAACAGATAACTTCAATCCCACAGTCTTCAGCCAACTTCCCAAAGCATAAATTGTCGCACTTCCTTCTCCCGACAAAAAAACATCTAATTTTTCCAAATGCAATGAGGCATCCCCTGCAGACATATTTGGTTCGCCAAGAGCCTCAAATACATTGCTAAGTGCGAGTTCCAGCAAACCAGGTTCAGGCTCTTCATCTTCCAAATGCGCTGTTAGATAAGCCGCAGCGTGTATTTTATCCTTGAGCGCTCCTATCAGATAGCCCTGGTAACTATCGCTCGTTGGCATTTTCGCGTTCTCCATATTCTTTCCAATACTCATACGCTTTGCGGATATCTTGTTCTTGAGTGCTTTTCTCCCCACCGCAGAGAAGAAGAACTATTGTTGACCCCAATTGTCCGAAGTACACGCGATACCCCGGCCCAAAATCAATTTTTAATTCGCAGACTCCTTCCACAACAGAGTTGCTGTTCCTAAATTCCCTAAGCTAACTCGGTCAAGCCTTTGCTCAATTTTAACTACCGCATTCAAAACTCGCAGAGAACTAGGCCACTCTGCGAAAGGATTTCTACCGTCTGGGGTAATATAACGTCTAATTTCCCTCGGTTGTACTTCCATAAGGTCGATCGTACTTGCACCCTCATCTTCATACCGGCGAGCGACCCGTATCCAAGCTTCTTCACCTGGGCCCACTCAACATCACCGATCAAAAGGAACTCTGCGGTCAGGCGTGGTGTAACGCTCAATTTCCCTCGGTTGCGCTTCCATAATCTTGATTCTAGCCACGATCGCACTCCAATCTTAGAGCCGCGCCCGATCGCCCCTTGACTTCATGCGCTACAATTATTAAGAAATCTTTAGTTAGATCCGTTTAACGCTCCAGACGCATTATGAGTCTTCCCATTCGCAACGTCGCCATCATTGCTCACGTCGATCACGGCAAAACCACCCTTGTGGACGCTCTCCTCAGACAGTCCGGGATCTTCCGCGAAGGGGAAGAAATCCCAGATTGCGTCATGGACTCCAACGACATCGAGCGCGAACGTGGCATTACCATCCTTTCCAAAAACACCGCCGTCAGATACGGAGAAACCCTGATCAACATCGTCGATACCCCCGGACACGCGGACTTCGGCGGAGAAGTCGAACGAGTTCTCGGCATGGTTGACGGCTGTCTGCTGATCGTAGACGCCAACGAAGGCCCGATGCCGCAAACGCGGTTCGTGCTCAAAAAAGCCCTAGAAAAAGGACTGCGCCCGATCGTCTTTGTGAATAAGATCGATCGCGAGCGAGCCGACCCCCACAAAGCCGTCGATAAAGTTTTGGATCTGTTCCTCGAACTAGGCGCTGACGACGATCAGTGCGAATTTCCCTATCTCTTCGGTTCCGGCTTAAGCGGTTACGCCAAAAAACACCTCGAAGACGAAGGGGTCGATATGAAGCCCCTCTTTGAAGAAATTCTCGACCACGTACCACCCCCCGTAGGCGACCCCAACAAGCCACTACAACTGCAAGTAACCACCTTAGATTACTCAGAATACGTCGGTCGCATCGTCATCGGCCGCATCCACAACGGCACGATTAGAATCGGTCAACAAGCAGTCTTAATCACCGAAAGCGGCGCGATTGTCAAATCAAAAATTACCAAATTGATGGGCTTTGAAGGCCTGAAGCGGATTGATATCCCAGAATCTTCTGCTGGTAATCTTGTCGCCGTTGCTGGTTTTGCTGATGCGTATATTGGCGAGACAATTACCTGTCCCAACGACCCGCAAGCACTGCCTTTAATCAAAGTAGACGAACCAACTTTGCAGATGACTTTCTCTGTGAACGATTCGCCGTTCTGCGGTCAAGAAGGTAGTTTAGTAACATCGCGTCAAATTCGCGATCGGCTAATGCGAGAACTCCAAACCAACGTCGCCTTGCGCGTCGAAGAAACCGAATCTCCCGACAAATTCCTCGTATCCGGCCGTGGCGAACTCCACCTCGGAATCCTGATCGAAAATATGCGTCGCGAAGGATACGAATTTCAAGTATCCCAGCCGCAAGTAATCTACCGCGAAATCGGCGGTCGTCCCTGCGAACCCTTTGAATGTTTGGTGTTAGACGTACCCGAAGAAGCAGTCGGCGGCTGCATCGAACGCCTCGGTCAGCGGAAAGCAGAAATGCAAGATATGCACGTCAGCAGCACCGGCCGCACCCAAATCGAATTTTCGGTCCCCGCTCGCGGTTTGATTGGATTCCGAGGCGAGTTCATGCGCTTGACTCGCGGCGCTGGAATTATGAACCACAGCTTCCTCGACTATCGCCCCCTCGGTGGAGAAATTATCGCCCGTCGCAACGGAGTATTGATTTCCTTTGAAGAAGGAATTGCAACTACTTATTCACTGAAAAATGCTGAAGACCGTGGCGTATTTTTCATTACCCCCGGAACCAAGGTTTACAGAGGGATGATTATCGGCGAAAACAACCGAGATGAAGACATGGAGCTGAATATTTGCAAGTCGAAGCAGTTGACAAACCACCGCGCATCTGGCGGTGAAGAATTGGCGCAATTGCAAGCACCAGTCGATATGAGTTTGGAACGCGCTTTGGAGTACATCGGCCAGGATGAATTGGTGGAAGTAACACCGAAATCAATTCGCTTGCGGAAGGTTTCTAAGAAGTTGGTCAAACGCTAAAACAACTTGTAGGGTGCTCTTCGGCGCACCTTACTGGTGAAACGCTAAAACAACTTGTAAGGTGCTCTTCGGCGCACCTTAATTTCTGTCGACCGTAAAAACCTGCCAGACCTTAAAAAAGTATATATTATCTAATTGTGCTTTGGTTATTTTACTTAATTTTACGCTTGAAAGCTGATATTTATCGGTAGGTATTTCCCCCAAAACCTTTAAACACCATGCAAATAAGGTCCTCAGAGAAGCACAAGTATTCGGATTAGATAAAACCTTTTCAACATTAAGTCGATCGAGAATTGGGTCGCGGTGTTCCTTTTCATTAAATCTAAAATATATCTGTTTGAGTTTACCTTTTGGATGGCTAATAATTTGATTTTTTTATTATTTATTTCTATATCATAGCCTGCTTTTCATGTCAATTGGCATATCGGGCTGCTCAGGTGTGATCGCGCGATCAACTAACCGCCACAATATGTTTTAATTTATATTTGAGCAAAATCCAAACAAAGCCAGCCATGAGTCCTAAATCAATAGCCGTAATCAACTTCAAAGGCGGTGTCGGAAAGACTACCGTCACTTGGAGTCTGGGAAATATTATATCCCAAGGAACCGACTTAGAAGTCTTGATGTTAGACTTAGATCCGCAAATGTCGCTCACAGAGGCGATCGGACTTAACGAAAATACAGGTCATTTAGATGACAAGTTTGGTAAGTGGTACGAAAAATCCCTCAAGCATAGACTTACAATTTACGACGCTCTAGAAGTCTTTAAAAAAGCCGGACAAAACTTTAAATTTCCCGTTGGTTTCGACACCATTTATCAGATTGACGAACAGTTGCATTTTGTCCCTTCAGTTGAAGAATTGTATTGGTTAGATATCGATGGATTTGAGGGGAAAAGTGTTAAAGACTTCATCCGCAGGTTCATCGGCAAAATCGCCAACTCTGCCAATCTCCCCAAATACGACTTGATGCTTTTTGACTGTTCGCCTTCCTTCAGTCTCCTCACATACAGCGTACTCTCTTGCTGCGACTTAATATTAATTCCAGTCAATCCCGATTATTTTGGTTCTAGGGGATTGAGTTTAGTTTTAAACTCGCTTCAGAAACGGATTGAGCCTTATCCGTTTCCTAAGATAGCAGTCTTTATGAATAAAGCTAAAACCTATGGAGGATTGCTGACAAATGAAGTTCAGTTTTACATGAGAGAAGTAAAGAGACTTTGCGATGAGATATCAAAAGATAATAACATAGAAGTTAGATTTTTAGAATCGACGATTCGGGAAAGTGTCGGGCTAAAACGGGCGATTAATGAGGGAGAACTGCCGCGAGAATTAGTTAGAGAATTTGAAAAACTATGGCGCGAGTGTGAGGAGTATCTGAAATGAGTAAAAAAGAAATTTTGGCTGCTTCCGAACAAGAGAGCGGGGGTTTAGTTGAGGAAATTGGCGAACTTAAGGAAATCTTGCGGGACGTTGCTAGAAAATTAACCAGGCTTGAGACTCAAGTCAAGCGGGGAGTGGTTTCTGCTGGCTCAAAAACTTCGGATATTACCAGGGGTGCTGATGTTAATAAACCTGTTAATTTATCGGCTGCCAATGTTCTAGAAGTTTATGAAGAACTGCGTTTACAAGCTAAGAATGGTAATGAAGAAGAGGTGAGGCAAAAGTTGTTGGCCATGAGTGCAAGTGACTTGAACTTGATGTGTTGCGAGTTAGGGATGCCGCCCAGCAGCAAGAATCCGTCGCGCAAAAAAATGTTCGAGCTAATTATTGGCAGAATTAAACAGAGTTTGAGGCTATCGAGACATATCGACAGACAAACACTTTGAATCGGGCATTGCGAATTGGGCATTCGTAATAGCTTGGAGTTAGAATTTGCCATATCCCCGCAGGACTTTAAGAAGTCGGAGATATGAGGACTGAAGACTGTGAAAATTTAAAAGTAAGGAGATGATATTGACAAAATGCTTTTGAATAAATTATTGCGACTTAGTTCGATCGCCCTCATCTTCCTAACACTCTTAATCAGCTTGTTTTTGAGCCTTCACAGCCCTCCCCCAACCGCAGCCCAAAAACCAAGGATACTAGCGTTTACCGCCCTCCAGATGCGCGGCAGCGAGACCATATCTAATTTATTTGCGGTCAATGCTACCACTTCCGCTCGCCGCAAACTTACACCTAATATAGATGTTAGCGCTCCCCTAGTGTGGTCGCCCAACGGTCAGCGACTGGCTTTCGTGAGTGGCGATACCGAGATTTATACAGTCAATGCTGACGGTTCTCGACTAACTAAACAGTTTGCTGAGGGTGGTTGCAAAGCACCTAATTTTGAAATAGCTTGGTTTTCCAACAGCCAGAAACTTGTTTTTGCCCGTTCTTGCGACGGTTTTACCTCTGATGCTCCCGGTAGCCAATCACTTTATATAAGCGACACTTCTGGCATTAAAGCAACTAAATTAGTTCGGGAATTGGAAGTAGGAGGAGAGCAGGCTCAAACGGAAATTTCATCGGAATTTTACCTTTCGCCGGACGGTCAGCAAGTAGCATTTGTCAAAGATAAAAATATTTACAAAATGAATGCCGACGGTTCGGGAATGACCAAACTAACTAAAAGTCCCGGCGAATATATATCTGGCGGCAGTCAACTTGTTTGGTCGCCCGATCGCACAAAAATTGCTTTCCTGTTCGGCGCGTATCCGAAACAGCAAATTTACACAATTAATGCCGATGGAACCAACCTCAAAAATTTGACTAACAACCCGCAAAATGAGGTTTACAACGTCAAACTATTTTGGTCGCCAGACAGCAGCCGCATTGCTTACTATTATAATAAACCCGGCGATTCATCAGGCGAACAGCAAGATATCTACCTGCTCGACATTAACCGGGGGACAGCCAAGAATCTCACCCAACAACCCAGAAACTACAACGAAATTTCGTGGTCGCCGGATGGCAATTTTATTGCTTTCGTCGCCGGAGAGTTCAACAATCAAAAACTCTACACAATCAATGCTGACGGGAACCAGCTAAATCAACTAGCTACCAGGCTAAAACCGTCGGAAATTTCTGAATTAGCTTGGTCTTCTGACAGCCAGCAAATTGCTTTTATATTTAATGAAATCCAAGGAGACAAAAGCAACTTGTATGTAATTAATCGGGACGGTTCGGCCTTGAATAAATTGACAAACGACCAGGATTTGAATGCTAGCCATCCGGTTTGGCAACCGCAGTAAAGTTAAGAGCCACAATATGCTGTAGGGGTGGGTTTTAGCACAGATAAACCCAGAACGGTGGGCTATCTTTGCACCGCCTTGGAGCGAAAGCGGGTTACTGAACAAGAAAGAATCCACCAAACTCAACACTCAAAACTATTCTCAAATTGGGGAAGATGCAATAATTTTTTTCTCCTTTAATGGCTGGTGAACTTGCAATTCATTTGACTCAACTTCCTGGTGTTTTTCATCCTGCACCTGTTTATCAATTTTGGGCAACTTTAAAATCGCCCCAGCTAAAACCCAATAATACACGGACACTGGATCTACATCCAGCGGATAGTATTGAGTATTGATCGTAATAAATGCAACAAACACCCAAAAACTAGCTCCGTAACTCCGCAAACTTTTGTCCTTGACAGATCTGTAAGCTCTAAAAGTTAGAAAAGCTAAGTGTAAAAGCATGAGCTGAAAACTAATCATTCCCGGATAACCGAGTTCGTATATCAACTTAGGTTGGAAAGTTTCAATTAGCTGCGTGGCACCAAATATTCGCGTTGAATTAGTGGCTCGTCCCACACCTCTACCGAGAGGTTTGTCAATGATAAAATTGTTGCTCTGCTCGAACTGATTAAAGAGAAACTGCTGGGGCGGTGCAGCATTCCAGCGACGAACAAAGCTCTCCCACCGCTGCTCGACAATTCCCGGGTTAATAGCTGCACCGACAAACAGCAGAATCGCCAGTCCTGCACCGACGGGAATAAATCGTTTTAAATTAACTAATTGACCGGTGAGAACTAGCAGGATTGCTGTAGCAACGGGAACCATAACTAAAGCAGCTCTTTGACCGGAAATAACTGCATTGGCAAATACTAATGCCATGCCAAATAAACCGATAACTCGCCACCAGAATGAAGGATCGCAAAAAGCAGAGGCAAAGGTTAAAAAAGCATTAGAAATTAAAAACCAGGCCCACTGCCAAGGCGCGACAAAAGTTCCCGGCAAGCGGACCATCTTGACTTCTGGACTGAACACCAAAGAACCGCCGACAAAACATCTAGCTTCCAGCGTTGCTTTATATAATTCTGCTCCGGTCATTCCTCTGGTTCCCGCACACTTTCCACTTTGCAGCAACAGGTACTGAATCAAACCGAGAAGGCAGCAAACGATCGCCAAAACGATGTGCATTCGACTAAAAAATACCAAATCCTTCTTAGTGCGGAGCAGATAATAGGTACAAGCAATCAGCGGTATGTAACCTATCAATACTTTTAAGCCGAGAATTCCTTGCAGAATTGGTTTGTCGCCCGCCCTAGGGTTGAGCTGCATCTCCCCGTTGACAAAAATTAAAGTCAGCATTGCCATCATCAACAGGATGCTAAAGGTAGAAAGCATTTGTTTGGGAATGAACAGGCGCAACTGTTTCTTTTTGCAGCTTTGAATTAGGGCGATGAGAGCTGGTATGTAGAAAGCATCTTTGGCTACTTGAAATGCAGCATTCCCGCCGCCAATTGCGTAGGTAATTGTACCACTGAAAGGCAGGTAAATTAGAAAAGTCCACAAAGCTTGACGGGGATATTTGTAGGAAAGCAGCAAGATAGCTGCGGCTGCGCCTCCTGCAATAGCAATCTTAGGGCCTGCTACGAACAACAGGGGGATGCTGAGAGCAACGGTGACTAAGCAGCTTATGGCGATCGCCTGCACCAATTCATTGCGCTTTTCTGAAATTTTGCGTTTTTGTGCAGCTACTTCTTTTTTGCTGAGCGCTGTTGTTTTTTCGCTGTGCTTGTGTTTGGATTTCTTGGATTTGCGCTTGGTTTTCAACATATAGCAGAAGCAAGAAGGAAAAGGGAAGAGGGAAGAAGGCCCTTCGACTTCGCTCAGGGTAAAAAGAGGGAAGAGGGGAGAGGGAAGAAGGAAGGAAGAAGGAAGAGGGACTTAGTTGCCTAAGAGAGAAAGAAGAAGAAATCGACCCCTTATGTTTGTGCAATTAAGAACGTCCTCCCGTGAGGGCAGTTCCTATAATTTTTATAAGGCACTTATGTTGAAGGCGGAAGACACTCTGATATAGAAGGCTGGAGATGTAGAAGGTAGAAGACAGAAGGAATAGAAGCGAAAAATTTCGGCAGATGTGGTTACTTATTTTTAAAGTCAAGATCGAGAAAAAGTCTCGGTTTAGATTGTAGGTGTGACGCGGGCACAAATTACATTGGCGACCTTGTAGAATATAACTGCTGCATCTATAATGTACAAAAATGTACAAATCTCGAAAAAATAATTTTAATGTAGCGGTGAATATGAAATTAACAAAATTTGTCTCGATCGGCATTGCCCTACTTTTAGGATCAAGCGGGAGCATATTATCTAGCAGCAGTAGAGCATTAGGGGCCGAAAAAGTTGTCCTCACCTTTGGCCCGATCAGACAAGCCATTAATGTCAGCGACTTAGAAGAATTTGCTAAAAACGGCACGACGACGCCAACCCTCCAACAAATTATCCGGTTCTCCAAAATGGACGCGCAAATGCTGCGGGGGTTCATGGGTTTAGAAATTGGTTTAAAGCCTGCTAATCTGGCGAGGGTAGTTTACAGCACCCCGGGAGAAAAAATCACTGACGACATCGGTCAAGCAATTCGGACTCAGCGCCGCACAGAAAGCGGAAAAGCTCTGCGGGCAGCGGTGATCCTGGCATCCGGGGATGACGGTAAAGTATCGCTGCTCGAAATCCTGAAAAAGTATCCTCTCAACGAGGTTTACGTAGATGTTGCCAGCCTTCGCACCGCTGTTGGGAAAGTTCAGAGTATAGCCGGAACTCTGCGAAGCCTGCTTCAAGATGTGACGAGATCGACAACTCGCACAACTGAAACAAATCCTACCGAAAGTCCGATCGAACCTCGCCGCAGCGTGCAGCCAACAACTCCGCCTCCAGCGCCGCGCCGCGTCGCGCCCTTGCCAGCACCCGCACCGCAGCCTGTGACGCCGGTCAGAGGGCTTTGGTAAAAAAATCATAAAGGTGTCCTAAAGGCGGGTTGAAGGGGCTGTTGTGGCATTCTGCAGACACTTTTGATATCAAATCCGTTAGCATCGGAATAGTAAATCCGAGTTGACGGTGAACAGTCAACAGTCAACCGTCAACCGTCAACCTCATTCCGGTGTAACCGGAAATGATATGAGACCAAACCCGCCCCGGCCTAACCCTTATCCCAACCCCAAGAGGGTTAGGACTTTTGTGAAAACTCCCAAAGCAATCAATTTTTCTTTAGCAATTTTTTGAGCAACTTAGGAATCTCTGAAGGTCGAGCCGCCACAGGTATGTCCGCCTCTTCAAAGGCAGCCATTTTGTTTGGGGCCGAAACTCCAAAGGCTTTCTGGGCAGCCGCCCGAGAACTGATCAGGATGCCGGCGTGGCCCAAAGACGGCCCCTTGGGAGCGTAGCGGCCGGCCAGATAAGCAACCACGGGTTTGTCGATCGCCGAAGCGATGTAAGAAGCAGCAGCTTGTTCACTCCAGCCCCCAACTTCCCCTACCAAAACCATCGCTTCGGTACTGTCGTCTTCGTCCAAAAGTTGCAGCCACTGCATAAAAGAAGAACCGACAATCGCGTCGCAGCCAATACAAACCGCCATCGACTGTCCCAACCCAGCCTCCGTTAGTTCTAGGGCAACTTCGTAAGTCAAAGTGCTGCTGCGGCTGATCACTCCCACCGGGCCGGGAGTGTAAAATTCCTTGGGGTGAGTTCCCAGCAGCAGTTTGTCGGGCACAATAATCCCCGGACTGTTGGGCCCGATTACCAAAGTTTCGGTGGCTTCTGCTTTTCTGACTAAGTGCACCATATCCAGAGGAGGCACTCCCCCAGTAACGATCGCAATTTGCCGAATTCCTCCGGCTATCGCTTCTAAAGCAGCATCCAGCACCGAGTAAGCGTCTACCAAAATTACCGCAGTGTCAACGTGACCCACTGCCGCCACTGCTTGTTCTACCAAATCAAAAATCGGAATTCCCTCCACTTCCAGCCCCCCCCGACCGGGACTGACACCGGCGACTACATTCGTGCCGTATGCTTTCATCATCAGGGCGGCGCGGGTGGACGCGGGAGATTCTGTAATGCCCTGTACTAGGACTTTGCTTTCAGGAGTTAAATTCATTTTTTCCCACTTGACACTCGATCTGTAAAAAGCAGAAGGCCTTCATCTGTACAGAAATCTTGTTTTTTGCCGATCAACTGCCGCTACTTGACGGAGGATACAGAAGCGGCCGCAGCCTCATCCAAAGTGCTAGCTAGCTGCACCGGCAACTGTCCCAAACGCTTTTTAACAGCATCAGCATCGATCTCTACCAGCCGGAGCACAACTTGGATGTGGCGGTTAGCGCGAGCTTTCCGTTCCAAATAGCCGGCTACTGCAGCGATTATTTCCTCGGTTTTGGAGGCGCTGCCCAAAATATTTACAAGTATCACCTTAACGCTTTTATCCTGAGCGACTAACTCAAGACCCAACTCCGCCCGATCGCGCAGGGCATTTGCTGCATAGTAGCGGTCTAGGGAACCAATATTCACAAAATTAGCTGGTTTTCCTCCTTGGTGGGTTACTGCATCTAGAGTTGCCATTGTCAGGCCCACTCCGTTGCACAAAACCGCGATATTCCCGTCTAGTTCGATTAATTGCACGGATTCGGAATTCGAGATTGGGGATTTAGATTTGGGGTCAAACTCCGGCAACTGCTGAACCTTCGAGTGGGAATGGGAGCGATCGCCAGAGGCATGGGGACTTCTTCTTTCCCGTGCCAACCCGCTGCTTTGCCTCTTTCCCGATAGTGTTGCCAAATCTGGATGCCGCCCCAAGGCATCGTCGTTGGCGGTGACTTTACCATCTAAAGCCATTACCTCTCCCGTCGGACTGATGCCGAGAGGATTGATTTCTACTAGGTCTAAATCTTTTTCGACAAACAGCCGGTACATTTTTTCGACAATGGTGCTCACGGATTGAATCAAGTCTCCCTGCAATCCCATTTTCAGCGCCAGACGCCTCGCGTAGAATGGGGAAAATTCTTGATCTACGGCAACTTGCTGCATTTGCTCGATCGACCCTTCGACATCCATACCTCCTTGGCTCGAACCCAGAAGCACCGGGCGTCGCGCTACGGGGTCTAGGAGTACCGCTAAGTACAATTCTTGGTCGGCGTTGTACTTTGCTTCTGCCAGTAGAACTTGGGGATACTCATCCTCGATGGGCAAATTAAAAATTGTTTGAGCGGCTGCTACTGCATCGATCGTATTTTCTACAAACTTGATACCGCCCGCCCTGCCCCGTCCCCCAGCCCGCACTTGCGATTTGAGTACAACTGGGTAGGGAATTTTCAATCCTTTGAGGTCGGCGGGATTGTCAATCCGCTGCGACGGCAAAATCGGAATTGCCATCTGTCGAAATAAAGATTTAGCTTGGTACTCTAACAAATCCATTTATCAATTACGGGTGACGGGTAGTTGGCAACAAGCAATTCGTCCAAATTGGCAATTCATAATTAATAGATAGTAATTGGTTTTTTGTCAAGTTAAAAGTTAAAAATTCTCGCTTTTATCTTTTAATTTTCGACTTTTGTATTGCCGATTACTTATTCGCTATTACCGCTCGCCGATTACCTATTACCTAAGCTGTTTTAAAGTGTTTTTTTCTCGGAATTGCCAAATTTTACTCTTAGGCTCTGGCGGGGAGATATTTGGCGAGCGTTGGTGTTTTTTTGTCTCGGAAAATCGTCGGACGTTCGGCGATACTGTGCCGAAATATTTCTGCGAATTGTTTACTTGATGCTATTAACAGCCCCTTGATGGACGGTTTTGACCCATTTAAGCCGCTTGGGCCGTACCGCAATCCGAGCCGTCACAGTCCCTACCAGCAGCCAGTGGAACATATACACAGTACCCCGCAGCGTTTGCAGTAAGGTGAGAAAAACTCTTTTAACGTCAAATTTGGTCTCTTTGCGAGTGCGGCGCAAACCGATAAACATTCCCACCACCGACAATGTAAGCGTCATAAAAGTTATGGGACTGGCGATCGGCATCCGGCGGAGCGCAATTGACATCACAAAGTCGGGTAGCGCTACTGTGGGTAAGAAATATTGAGATACCCAAAATCCAAATAAATCCCAAGTTTTCCCAGTTCCCATGCGGTTCCGCAAAATTAGCCGCCAGTAGTCAAGATAACGCTGATAGCCACCTTCTGCCCAGCGATTGCGCTGGTGCCACAGAGCGCGAGCGTTAGTGACTCCTTCTTCTGACACGGCTGGGAAAGCGAGAAATTCAATGTCCCATCGGTTTAGGTGCAGCCTCACCGTCAAATCCAGGTCGTCGGTAATCGTCTCCTCGTTCCAGCCTCCGCAGCTTTCCAAGGCGGTGCGGCGCATGAATTGGCCGTTACCGCGCAATTCTCCAATGCCGCCGATCGCAATCCGCTGCTGTTGGAAAAAACTGTCGAGAGCCATTTCTGCTTCTTGGCCACGAGTCCAAAAATTTACCGAAGCATTGGCGATGGCTTTTCTGACTTGCACAGCCCCTACCTTTTCTCCATGGAACACTGGCAGCACCCGGCGGAGCAAATCCGGCGTTACCGTCGCGTCGGCGTCAAATATTCCCACAAATTCCCCGCGAGTCAGCGGCAACACTTGATTCAGGGCTCCAGACTTCCCGCCGCTGGCATTTGCTCCTCTGCGAAATACTTTGAGCTGGGGGTACTTTTTGGTTAGCTGTTCCAATACTAGCGGCGTGGCGTCGCTGCTGTGATCGTCGATCGCCCAAACTTCGTAGCGGTCGATCGGATAATCTACATTGCAGATGGATTCTACGAATCGGGCAATCACCGCTTCCTCATTTTTCGCTGCCACCAGCAGCGACACGTAAGGCCAATCCTCTCGGCTTTCATCGGCCAGAGGCGGCAGTGCGGGCTTGGGCGAAGCAAACAAAACTCGAAATGCTTGCATCCACAGCAGTCCCGTCAACCCCCACACTACCCACGCACCCCAAGAAATCAAGTGCAGGGCGATCGTGCCGGCCCAAATCGCAGTCAGCACTGCTGCGGCTTTTCCGCGGCGTCCCCGGTACAGATTTTGAGGAAAAGAGGGAGTTCCCGGCACAGACACCGCAACCGGGAGCTCTGCTTTTGTTTCCGCGTCAAACGCCCTGTCGCCAATGTCTGGTATAGCAAATACTTTGCTGAGCTTCGAGTTCGAGGTCAAACTCTTGAGCTCTTCTTGAGCTAAATCAGAGATGTCCAAGTTAAGCTCGCTGCGAGCGTCGTTTTCTGGCCAAGAACTCTCCTGCATAGGTTACTTGATTCAACCACCAATAGTTTTTGATTTTAGATATAAGCATCTACTGTATCAGTTTCTGGACTTTTGTCGAAAGCGGACGGGAGGACAACCAGCGGGCTCGGTGCTTGTACGGCCCTGGTAAACGGGTACTGGATAGAGTATTTGGGTTGACTTTTGCTTGCGATCGACCAGGAATATCTGTTAGTTTTTTCTGGGGATCTAAACTATCTGTTAGTAATAATTGTCTGAGGTGGAAATATGTCTATTCCTCAACTCAAGCCAGCCGATGACAAAGAAGTGAAAGTCTACGCGCCTTTCTGTCAAGAGCCCAGGCGCAAGTTTTTACCGCACGCTATTGGCCTCTACAAGCTCAAAAGCTTGGAGGGGGCAAGAAAAATTGACGGTGGGGAGAGCGTGCCGTTTGTCGCTAGTTGGAATATCTCGTCGCTGCCGATCGACTTAACCCGCTGTCGGGTGTTGTTTGACGGCAATGCTGAACTCAGCTACGAAGTGACTATGCAAAGCTCTGAGTTTGTTAGTTGCTTAATTGAGGTACTCCTGACTTTTCAGCGGACTCGTACTGTCGATTTTTCTAAAACGTTTTACCGCAAGCTGATGCGAATGGATGAATAACTTTCACCGCCGCACTCCCGAAAGTCCGCAATTGACAATCAAGTAATTTAATCCGGGGCCCCCGGATTGATGCGTGGGTCGAGAAAAAAGCTCCTCGCTCCCGATCGCCAGCCCCCGGATTTATCAGTGGGGTCGCTTTCTTCAATCTAAAATCTAAAATCTAAAATCTAAAATCGATTGACGGGTGCTATAACTGGCGCACCAATAGTGTAACGCCTCGACGGCAACATTACATGATTGGTGCGCCAGCCCTATTTGAGAAGTGGAAATAGTAAGTGAGTTGTTGGATCATTCTCAATAATCCCTTTGGGGGTCAGCACTTATCTCCATTGCTAAAGTAAATCTACAGTAGTTTTCTGTTGAGCGTGATACTGATTTCGCGTAGGGACTCACGCAAAGCCTGATTCCCTACCTGTATTTCATCCCATTGAAAACTGTTGTATTTGTTGTGGAACAAGCGCAAAAGCCTATTTCGGACAGGGGTGCAAGATGTGAGGCAAGACACATTTCCCGCACCAAACTCCGAACTTTTTCCATGTATTAATATTTGTAACTATTCTCAGCAATATTACTGAGATATGTGAGTATAAGAACTAAATTAGGATGAGTTAATTTCTACGAAAATAGATTAAATAATCCCACCTGTCATCAGCAAGAATTTTAAGTAATTTTGCGATCGAAGGGATTTAATATAAGTCCTGATTTTTTTTGTTATGGGTGCTATGAGAAAATTTCTCAACCGCCATTAGGGCGATCGTACTGTCATGCTTAAATTTTGCAAGTAAGCGGCTGAAAGCCGAATTAAATTATAGCAATTCCTTCTAGCCCCTATTTAGCAAACACTTAAGCAACACAACGCAAAACATCAGTCATTGTAATTACTCCTAAGTAATTTTGAGTGAACAGAATAACTGAGAGCAGCCTACATATCAGGTATGCCAGCTACAGATAAAAACCTACCAATTTTTCCAAGAGGTATATTATGGTTCTGATAACTAAGGATCTCAATAGTGGTCTGACTAAAGAGCAACTTGCCCAATTTATTATTGGGGACGCAGGGACTGTCGTTCCTGGTAGTGTGAATTTTACGGGTGACAATCGGGCGGCGGGGACTTTTGGCGGCGGGATTTCAGAAGAGATCAATGTCGAAGCAGGTGTTATCTTCAGCACTGGAGATATCGCGAGTGCTAACGGCCCCAATAATAATGATAGTACAGGCACAACTTTTAATACAGCGGGCGATGCGGATCTAAACGTGCTGATTGCTGCCACAGGTTTTACTACTAATGATGCTGCCGTCTTAGAGTTTGATTTTATACCTAAGCAGAACCAGTTTGCTTTAGAATACGTCTTTGCTTCTGAGGAATACAACCAATACATAGGCCAATATAACGATGTATTTGGCTTTTTCGTGAATGGGGTAAATACTCCTCTGGTTCCAGGGACAAACCAACCTGTTTCTATCGATACTATCAATGGAACCAAAAACAAAGCGTTTTTCTTTAACAACGATTTTAGTGAACTCGGCCCTCTAACACCTTATCAAACAACATTTAATGGTTTTACAGCAGTATTAACTGCTCAAGGAGCAGTCATCCCAAATGTCCCGAATCGTTTAAAGTTAGCGATCGCAGACACTAAAGATTTTACCTTGAATTCAGCAGTTTTTATCAGCGCTCTTCCCCTCTTCAACTTCTCCCAACCCACTTATCAAGTCAACGAAGATGGAACAGTTGTGGGAGCAACAATCACCATCAACCGCAGTGGCATTAGTAACGCGACTTCTAAGGTAGACGTGAACTTCACTAATGGTAGCGCCACAGGTGGGGCTACCTTGGGATTAGGAGTTGATTTCGTTTTCACCACCCAAACTGTGAGCTTTGCCGCCGATCAAACCACTGCTACTATTAGCGTTCCCATCAACAATGACAGCTTAGTTGAACCCACAGAAAACCTTACTCTTACTTTAGCTAATCCTCAAAACGGCATAATTGGCATCACCCAGAACACCGCCAATCTGGATATTCTCACTGATAATGATACCGCAGGCATCATTATCACCTCAACAGGGGGTGCGGATGTTGCAGAAGGCGGTACTTCAGACACATATACAGTCGTACTCCAAAGCCAGCCTAGCGACCTTGTAATCGTCACGGTTGACCCTGATAACCAGACAAACTTGGGAGCCGGTACTGGTGTCCCCCTTACCCTGAACTTTACCCCCAACAACTGGAATGTACCGCAAACCGTTACGATCGAGGCAGTGGACGCTCAAATAGCGGAAGCATCTCCTCACACTAGCGCGATCGCTCACACAGCCAGTAGTGTAGACCCCAATTACGACGGTGCTGCGGTTCCAATTACCATCGATGGTACTGTGACTGCTACCCTCACCGCTAACATTACCGACAACGACACGCCCAGTGTAAAAATTACCGAAACTGGGGATACTACCAAAATTGGGGAAGGTGGCAACTCGGATAGCTATACGGCGGTATTGACCACCCAGCCTGCTGCCGATGTTACTGTCACCGCCTCGCCAGACGCCCAAAGCGACGTGGGGATTGGAGGCGGGATCCCGATCGCTCTGAAGTTTACTCCCGATAACTGGAACGTGCCTCAACTGGTGAATGTGCAAGCCGTGGACGATGCTGTGGCTCAAGGCACGCACTCCAGTACGATCGCACACCAAGTCACGAGTACAGACGCGAAATACAACCTGATTGCTACTGCCTCGGTGACGGCCCAAATTACTGACAACGATACAGCGGGAGTCACAATTACTCCTGCAAGCACGACTGCTACCGAAGGCGGCGTCACAGGCAGTTACAAGGTAGCGCTGACTAGCAAACCGACTGCGCCTGTTAATGTCAACTTCAACACGGGCATTCAAATCGATTCAATTTCCACATTTACTTTCACCTCAGATAACTGGAACCTACCGCAGACAGTCACGGTGAAAGCTACCGACGACAGTTTAGTCGAAGGGCTGCACACAGGCACGATCGACCACAGCATTGCCGTCGGTAGTGCGGCGGAATATCTGCCCGTGACGATCGCGCCGGTAACAGTCAGCATCACCGATAACGATGTCGCTACTCCCAATACGCCCAGCATCACAATTACTCCTGCGAGCACGACTGCTGCCGAAGGCGGCGCGACAGACAGTTACACAGTCTCCCTCAACACTCAACCGACAGCTAACGTTACCGTCAATGTAGCTGCGGGCAGTCAAATAGAGGCGATCGCGCCGATAGTTTTCACTCCGGCTAACTGGAATGTCCCGCAAACAGTAACGGTGACAGCAACCGACGACACAGTTGTAGAAGGAAGCCACAGCGGCACGATCAATCACAACGTCGCAGCAGGAAGCGCTGCCGAATACTTGCCAGTGGCGATCGCACCAGTTACGGTCACCATCGCCGACAACGACACAGCTACCTCGAC